>NZ_JBEYZW010000042.1:0-60998 GCF_040646215.1 Streptomyces sp. NPDC046215
ATACCTGTGACGGCCGTACCGCCGGGTGCCCTCCCCCCCGCGCCCCCGCGCCCCCCGGCC
Source organism: Streptomyces sp. NPDC046215 (assembly GCF_040646215.1). NCBI lineage: Bacteria > Bacillati > Actinomycetota > Actinomycetes > Kitasatosporales > Streptomycetaceae > Streptomyces > Streptomyces sp. NPDC046215. The sequence goes on from NZ_JBEYZW010000042.1 coordinate 61, forward strand.
GCGCCGGCCCCCCCGCCCGCCCCCCCGGCCGAGGGCGGGATCCCGGCGGCCTCCAGGACCAGCGCCACGGCACGGACCGGCTGGTGCCGCTCCCACGCGGCGGGTACCGACAGGGGATCGTCAGCCCGGGTGTTCGTCAGCCGCCGGATCTCCCGCAGCCCCTCCAGCGCCACCGCGACGGCCCGCTCCCGCTCCCGCGCGCTCCCCGCCGGGGCGCCGCCGGCTCCGGTGGCCACCGCGAACCCGGGGGCGTGCCCCGTGCCGTCCTCCACCGAGCTTTCCCCCCGTCAGGTTCCGGTGCGCCGCTGTCCGGAACCGACGGTACTCAACGAATGGGACGGTAGGAGTAGTAGCGGTGGGAGGGGTCGTTCCAGGAGAGGCCGGAGCCGACGAGGGCCGTCGCGCTGCCGGAGCAGTTGCCGGTCGGCCAGAGGTGGACCGTGCGGTTGGTCTTGTTGGTTCCCCGGACGGCGCCCGCGCTGCTCGTGTTGTAGCAGGCACCGATCTGGGGGTTGAGCTCGACGGTGCGGTTTCCGGAGGCGTCGTACCACTCGAAGTAGCAGGTGCCTCCGCCCGGGGGCGGGCAGGCCGGTTCGAGCGCGCGGGCCTGTGCGTGAGAGCCGGTGCCGGAGCCGGCCTGGGCCAGCCCGGTGGCCCCGAGGGCCAACGCTCCCGCGAGCGCGAGACGTAGGGCGATGCTGCGACGGACCATGGTGATCCTCCCGACCTATGAGCACGAATATGCGCTCATCCGGATATCTCCGTCATTGTCATACCGACGAGCTTTCCCCGTCCATCACTCGTACGGGGGAAGGGCGGTGCGGTCGGTGCCGGGGGCCCGGCGGCGCGGAGCCCGGCTGACAGGGGTGATCGACCTCGGCTAACCTTGCCGCCGGAGATCTGACACTCTGCAACGCAGCATCAACTCACGGCACTCGGGAGGCCGCTGTGCCAGTGAGGCGCAGGGACACCACACAGCGCGACTGCCGCCGCTTCGTCCGCGATCTCGGCCTGCCGGCGGCGGGCGGCATCCGGGAGCTGCTGCCCGCGGTGGAGGAACGCTCCGGCCACCGGATCCTGCTGGCCCCCGCCCCCGTGGACAGCGCGCAGGGCGTGTGCGGCATGTGGGTCCGGACCATGGACGGCATCGACTGCATCTTCGTCCACGAGCGGACCAGCCGGGCCCACCAGGACCACATCATCGCCCACGAGGTGGCCCACATCCTCCTCTACGACCACCACGGAAGCCGCGCCTTCCCGCCGCGGAAGCCGATGACCGACCGGCTGATCACCACCCTCGACCCGGCCGCGGTGAAGATGATGCTGGGCCGCAGCGACTACGCGTACCAGGACGAGCGGGAGGCCGAACTGATCGGCTCCTACCTCCAGCGCCACGTCCACCGCCCCGGCCGCGGTGCCGAAGGCCACGACCGCGTGGCAGATACGTTACTGCGCAACAGGAAGTAAGAGGCCTGTGCAGCAACTCCTCCATCCCGTCTGCGCGGCCCTGGCCGTCGCCGGATTCCTGCTGCTGCTCTGCCCGCCGCGGCACCTGCGCCAGGACCGGGCGCTGGCCGCGCTCGTCGGCGTCTACGGCTTCTGCGCCCTCTCCTTCCTGGTCTCCCTCGCACCGGTCTGGAAGACGCTGGGGGACACCACCGGCCTCCCCGCCGCCGGCATCCTCGCCGCGTTCGCGACCGTCGTGGCCCAGGTGTCCCTCCAGCCCGTCGCCCTCGCCTACTGGGTGCTGCCCCCGGAGAAGGCGCGCACGTGGGGCCGCGCGTGCCTGGCGGCGGGGGCCGTGGTCGTCGCGGCGCTGACCGCCCTGTTCCTCCAGCTCCCCTCCTCCGGTCCCACCACCACCCCGCAGGGCATCACCGCCGCCTACCTCCACACCGGCGTCTACCAGGCGTACCTCGCCCTCTACATCTGCGCCTACGCCCTCGGCCAGGCCGTCCTCGCCACGGGCTGCTGGGTCGCCGCCCGCCGCACGGACCAGCGGTGGGTCGCCCGCGGGCTGTACGTCGTCGGGGCCGGCGCGGTGCTGACCTTCGGCTACAGCGCCGTCCGGCTCGCCGGTGTCCGGGCCGCGGCCCTCGGTGCGGACCGCCCGCCGCGCGCCGCCGAGAGCTTCGCGTGGATCTGCGCCGACGGCGGCAACGCCCTCGTGCTCACCGGGTTCTTCGTTCCGGCCCTGACGGTGCACGTCGTGCCGCGCGCACGGGCCTGGGCCCGCGCGCGCCGCGACTACCGCGCCCTGGCACCGCTGTGGGAGGCGATGCACCGCGCTCTGCCCACGATCGCCCTCCAGCCCGCCCGTCACCCGGCCGCGGACCGGCTGCGCCTGTGGAACACCACCTGGCACCTGTACCGCCGCACCGTGGAGATCCGGGACGGCCAGTGGGCCCTGCGGCACCACCTGGACGAGCCGGTACGGGAGGCGGCCGGGCGCCGCCACCGCGCCGCCGGCCGCACCGGCACCGAACTGGCCTACGCCGTCACCGCCGACCAGCTCCACGCGGCACTCGCCGCCCACGCCCGCGGGGAGCCCCCGCACACCCCCACCGCGTACGCGGACGCCGAGACCCACGAGGACGTCCGCACGCCGGAAGACGACGTCCGGGCGCTGCTCCGCATCGCCGCGCACTTCGCCACCTCACGCGCCGAACAGGAAGTCACCACCTCATGGACCTGACGCACCTCTCCGCCGGTGAGCAACTGGACGCCCTGGAGCGGGGCGAGGTCTCCAGCCGCGAACTGGTCACCGCGCACCTGGAGCGCATCGCCCGCCACCCGGAGTACAACGCCGTCGTCACCGTCGACACCGAGGGCGCCCTGGCCGCGGCCGCCGCCGCGGACGGGCGGCGCGCCGGCGGCCGCGCCGGCGGGCCGCTCCTCGGGCTGCCGGTCACGGTCAAGGACTCGCTGGAGACCGAAGGGCTGCGCACCACCTGCGGAGCGGTGGAGCTGGCCGAGCACATACCCGGCCGGGACGCCGACGCCGTGGCGCGGCTGCGCACCGCCGGTGCGGTGATCCTCGGCAAGACCAACACACCGACGATGTGCCAGGCCATCGAGACCGGCAACCCGCTGTTCGGCACCACGCCCAACCCGCACGACCCGCAGCGCTCGGCCGGCGGCTCCTCGGGCGGCCCGGCCGCGGCGGTGGCCGCGCACCTGAGCCCCCTGGACCTGGGCAGCGACCTCGCGGGGTCCCTGCGGCTGCCGGGCCACTACTGCGGTGTCCACAGCCTGCGCACCAGCTACGGCATCGTCCCGACGCGGGGTCACATCCCGCGCCCGCCCGGCTGGCTCTCCACCTCCGACATGCTCACCCTGGGCCCCCTCGCGCGCAGCGCGGCCGACCTGGACCTCGCCCTCGGCGTCCTGGCCGGCCCGTCACCCGACGACGGCGTCGCCTGGCGGCTGGAGCTGCCCGCTCCCCGCCACGAACGGCTGGACGCGTACCGCGTCGGCATCTGGGCCGATGACCCGTACTGCCGCGTGGACACCGAGACCCGGGCGCTGCTCGAAGAGGTCGCCAAGTCCCTGCGGGAGCGCGGTGCCCGGGTCGACGACTCCACGCGGCCGGTCCATCTGGGCGACTCCGACCGCCTTTTCCAGTCCCTGATGTTCGCCGGGTCCTCGGCCGGTGCTTCCTCGGAGGCGTTCGCCACCGAGGAAGCGGCCGCCGGGCAGCTGGCGGCGGACGACCGCTCGCCCCGGGCGGCCTACCTGCGGGCCCGCACGATGCGGCACCGGGACTGGCTGCTGGCCAACGAGGAGCGCCGGCGCCTGCGGAGGCAGTGGGCGGCCTATTTCACGGACATCGACATCCTCGTCACCCCGGCCGCGCCGACGGCCGCCGTGCCGGACCAGACGGGGGTGCCCGTCCCCGAGCGGTATATCACCGTGGACGGCGAGCGCCGCGGCTACTGGGACCAGACCACCTGGCTCAACCTCGCGGCCCCCGTGCACCTGCCCGCGGCCACGGTCCCGCTCGGCCACACCTGCGACGGTCTCCCGCTCGGCGTCCAGCTCATCGGGCCGCACCTGGCGGACCGGACCGTCACCCACGTGGCCGGCCTGCTGGCGCGGCACCTGTAGCCGGGTGCCCGTCCGCCCGTGGGGGCCGCCGGGGCACCCGTCATTCGTCCTTGTCCGCCTCGGAGAACAGGAAGATCCCGCCCACGATCAGCGCGGCCCCGATGAACTGCCACGCGTTGATGCTCTCCCCGAGAAAGACGATCGCCGCGGCCACGCCGAACACCGGGATGATGTTGAGGATGATCCCCGCGGCGCTCACGGAGAGCCGGGTGATGGAGTGGTTGTAGAGGAGGTAGGCGACCCCCAGGCCGCATCCGCACACCACCGCCGCCACCAGCCAGTGGCTGGAGCGGACCGAAGCGGTGAGGGCGGAGCCGTTCGTGCCCCACTGCCAGATCAGGAGGGGCAGCGTGAACAGCAGGCCGAAGCCGAACTGGTAGGCGGTCACCACCAGGGGCTCCATGTCGAGCACCACCCGGCCGGCGATGATCGTCGCGATGGCCGCCGCCAGTGAGCCGCCGAGCACCAGCAGCGAGCCGGCGGAAAGCCCCAGGTCGGCTCTCGGGCCGCCCAGCAGGGCGACGCCGGCCGTGGCCAGGACGACGCCCGCCACGGCCCGTCCCGTCGGGAGGCGGCGGTTGACGAAGGCCGCCAGCGCGACGATGAAACACGCTTCGGTGCCGTCGAGAAGGGCGGCCTCGGTGGCGTCGATGTAGGCCAGGCCCAGGCCGATCGCCCCGTAGCCCAGCATCGGTTCGAACAGGCCCAGCAGGGCGAGCAGCTTCAGCTGGCTCCTGCTCGGCCGCTCGTGGCCCTTGCAGAGCAGGATCGTCCACAGCAGCCCCGCTGACGCGGCCAGTGCGATGGCCAGCAGCGTGACGACGGAGAGCCCGCCCAGTGAGTACTTCTCACCGGTGGTCCACACTCCCCACAGGACCGAGGCGATCAGCAGCGGCAGGAGCCCGCGCTGCTGTCGCGTGATGACGCCGCTCATCCGGCCACCGAACGGCCGGGTAACCGGCAGCGCCGGTGGGACTGCCGGGGGCCGGCCACCGCCGGGGCCGGCCTGCGCTCGTCGGGCATGGCGTTTCTCTCGGCCTTTCGTGACGTGTACCGGTGCGGGGCGGGTGTCCCCGCACCGTGATCCGGGGTGCGGGGTGATCAGATCCCGAGCGCATCCTCCACGATCCGCTCCGCGTCGGCGACCGATTCCGGATCATCGCCGACGACGAGATAGCGCCATTTTCCGTCGAGGTCGCGGGAGTTCGTGGTGAGGACGGCGCGCGTCGCGGCGGACGCGTCGTCGAGCCCAGCGGCGGCGAGCCGGCGCACGGCTTCGCCGAAGCGCAGGTTCCCGGTGGCGAGCCGCCCGTCGGCGCGCCAGTGCACGGGGGAGCCGCCCGGCCGCAGCCGCCGGGCGAGCTTCTCCAGGTAGGTGCCGCCGGTCGTGCGGACGTTGGCCTCGGTGACGACGTACCCGCCGTCGTATGTGCCGCAGTCGACGTCGAAGACGCCGCGGTAGCCCCGGGCGCGCAGCCAGTCCCCGATGACCACGGCGGCCTCGTGCAGCGCGGGGGACCAGGGGCTCTCGGCCGCCGGCGTCACCATTCCCGTCCACGCGTTGTTCACCGTCCGCTGGTCACAGCTGTAGTACGCGCTGACGCCGTCCTCGTCGGCGATCATTTCCATGCTCGGTGAGGCGGTGAGGGGCAGGAACTCCTCGTAGACCCACCCGCGGCCGTCGTCCGGTTCGTCGGCGACGGCCTCCTCCACCCGTCGCTCCCGTGACGCCCGCGCGCCGGCCCGCACCACCACGTTCCCGAAGCCCGTCGAGGACCGGTCCCGCTTGACGATGGCGGCGCGGTGGTCGCCGAGGAACGCGACGGTCTTCTCGACGAGTTCGGCGCGGGTCGCGGCGAATCCGCCGTCGGCGACCGGCAGCCCGAGGGCGGTCACGGTCTCCCGGATGCCGCTCTTGGTGTTGACGCGGCGCACCATGTCCAGCGTCGCGTCACCGGGGTGGGCCGGGTACGGGTGCAGCCGCATGCCGGTGCGGCGGACGAAGTCCAGGACCGGGCGGTCCAGGGCGAACGGGTCCAGTACGGGTCGGTCGGCGAGCAGCCCGGTCGCGCCGAGCCCGGCGGCGACGTCCAGCGGGTGGGCCGTGGCGGGTTCGGGCGGTGCGACGATGTCGACCCGGTCCAGATCGAGGTGGACGGTGCGCGCCACGTACGCGCGGAACTCCGGGTCGCACGGGGCGAGGACGACCACGCAGTCGCCCGGCTCCGCTTCCCACAGCATCCGCGGCGTGGGTACGGCCATGGCCCGCAGGTAGCGGTCCGTGGGGTGGTCGGCCATGGTGTCGCTGTTGAGGTTCGAGAGGATCGTCCGGCTCGATCGGCTGGTCATCCGCCCGCCCCTACGATCCGGCGGGCGGGGGAGGGTAGGCGTGCTCCTCGCCCCACGGGTCGGTGACCCGGGTGGCGTCGCCCGCCAGGTAGACCGGGCCGATCGGCACCTTGCCGTGACCGCCGGGGATGTCGAGCACGTAGGTGGGCTGACACATTCCGGAGACGCGGCCGCGCAGATTCCGCATGATGTCCTGGCCCTCGGCGATCGTGGTCCGGAAGTGGGAGGTGCCGTTCGCGAGGTCGCCCTGGTGCAGGTAGTAGGGCTTGACGCGGTTCACGACGAGGGTGCGGAAGAGATCCTCAAGGGCCTCGGGAGTGTCGTTCACCCCCTTGAGCAGTACCGTCTGGCTGACGAGCGGAATGCCGGCGTCGACGAGGCGGCCCAGGGCCGTCCGGGCGTCGTCGCCGATCTCCTGGCTGTGGTTGGTGTGCACGACGACCCAGACGGGGGTGGTGAACCGGAGGGCCTCGACCAGCTCCTGTGTCACCCGGCCGGGGTCCACCACCGGCACCCGGGTGTGGAAGCGGATCACTTTCACGTGCTCGATCGCGTCCAGTGCCTCCAGCATCGGACGCAGTTTGGCCGGCGCGATGATGAGGGGATCGCCGCCGGTGAAGATGACTTCCCATATCTCGGGGTGTTCCCGGATATAGTCCAGGGCGGCTTCGAGGTGCTGGTCCCGGAGCATGGGGTCGCCCGGTCCGACGACTTCCCGGCGGAAGCAGAAGCGGCAGTAGACCGGGCAGATGTGCACGGGCTTCAGCAGCACCCGGTCGGGATAGCGGTGGGTGATTCCCTTGACGGGGGTGAAGGGGATGTCCCCGATGGGGTCTTCGCTTTCCTCCGGGGTACCGGCCAATTCCAGGCCGGTGGGGACGAACTGCCGGCCCACCGCGTCATCCGCCTCGAAAATGCGGTCCTGCATGGCCGGTGTGATGCTGACGGCGTAGCGCTGGGCGACCTCGGTGATCGCCGGAAGGTCGCTTTCGTCGATCAGCTTGTTGGCTAAGAGGTCTTTCGGCGTGCGGACGGAGCGACTGGCCACTGGTATGCCTCTCCCGTAGGGGCATCGCGTCCCTGCGATGTCCGGTCTGTGCGGAGCGGAGGCGCCAAGCGCCGCTCCGGACGAGTCTGTGCACGAGGCGGGCGGAAAGACGAGACGGCGCCGGAGCTCTTCTCCACATCGACCGCATCGACCGCATCCATCGCGCCGGCCGCATCGGCGCTTCAGGCAACGGACGGCCGGGGAATCCGATCGGCCGGGAATGCTGATTTCCGCAGGGCCGAATTCATGCGTGCCGTACGGGTATTTCCGCTGTGCCGGGTCCGGTGGTGGCGATCGCGCGCGAGCCGCCTGATCGCTGAACCCGACAAGGATGCTGACCCGATCCCGGGTTTGTCAATGATCAAGACCGGCCGCTGTCGAGGGGGGGCAGTATCGATCATCAAAGCGAAGTGGATGGAATGGGCACCTAATATCTGATACGGCGCATCTCTCCCGCCCGGGCCGGCGCGGCTGCCGTCGCACCGGCCCAATTCTTGATCTTGCGTGACCCGTCGGAGGTCGGATAGCGTGCCGTCCGGTCGCGTGGTGAAATCCTGCCGGGGAACGGGTCGGTGACGACTCGGCGGCCCAGGAAATACCGCTCGTCGTGTGCTCGATTTCAGGGGGAGTTGAGACAATGCGCGCAGCCTCGGAAAAAGACGGGGCGAAATATCCGGCCGAAGTGGTTCCGGCCCGCCGTCCACGGCGGCGCTCATGAAACCGCGGATAGGGATCACCTCCCGCTTTCGCCCGGCCCTCCGCAGTCACAGCATTCACGAGGGATACGTCGAGCAGGTGACCCGCGCGGGCGGGCTGCCCCTCGTCATTCCCTGCGCCGGCACCGGTCTCTGCGCGCCTTATCTGGCCGCGCTCGACGGCCTGTTGCTCACCGGCGGCGAGGACATGGACCCCGCGTACTGCCGGGGCACCCGCCGGCAGCCCGGCTACACCTACCACCCCCGGCGCGACGCCTTCGAGCTGGAGCTCGCCGGAGCGGCGATCGACGCGGGACTTCCCACCCTCGGCATCTGCCGCGGCGCGCAAGTGCTCTACGCCGCCACCGGGAACCCGCTGATCCCCCACGTGCCCGACGTCACCGGCGGACTCGTCCCGCACCGGGCCTCGCTCACGGAGCCCTCGCAGCACGCCGTCACCCTCGCCGAGGGCAGCACGGTCGCCCGCGCCTACGGGGAACGGTCCCTGAAGGTGACCTCGTACCACCACCAGGGCCTGGGGGAGCAGACCGCCGGTGGCATCCGGTGGCGGGTCACGGCCCGCGCCGACGACTCCCTCGTCGAAGCGATCGAACGCGAGGGGGAGGAGTGGGCCGTGGGCGTCCTGTGGCACCCGGAGCTGCCCGTCGACGGGGTCGGCGACCGGACCGACCCGCTGATCTCGGCGTTCGTGTCCGCGGCGGGAGGGGCATGACCTTCGAAGTCCGCCGGCTCGGCCCCGAGAGCCTGGGGACGCTGCTCGACCTCCAGGAGCGCGTCAGCTCGGCCCTGCCCGACCGATCCGTCTTCCGGACCAGCACCCCCGAATTCATCACGTACTGCCTTGCGGACGGCGGGCGTTGCTACGGCGTGACGCACGGCGGCGAGACCGTCGCCTACCGGATGGTCTACTTTCCCCGCGACCGCGCGTTCAACCTGGCGAAGGACACCGCGCTGCCCCCGGCCGAGTACCACCGCGTCGCCCACTGGGACACCGTCGCGGTCCTGCCCGGGTGGCGCGGCCACGGCCTGGCCCGGCGGCTGAACGTCCGCGCCCTCGCCGACCTGGCGGACACCGGCATCCGGCACCTCTTCGCCACCAGCTCACCGGCCAATCCGCACGGCGTGCGCACCCTGATCGAGGCGGGCTTCCAGCCCGTCGACCTCGTGCGGAAGTTCGGGGGCAGCCTGCGGTTCCTGCTCTACCGCCCCAGTCCCGCGCAGTGGCCCACCGCCGGCGAGTCACCGGAGAAGACCATCGCCTTCTCGGCCACCGACGAGCTCGAACGGGCCTTCCGGGACGGCTGGACCGGCACCGGCATCTCCCACGACGCGCACGGTCACGCACAGCTGCGGATGCGGCGCCGGCCCCTTCCGTTCGCCGACGCCCGGCCCTGACCACCCCGCCCGGCCGGGCCCGACCGCCGGCCCGCGCCGCACACCTGCCCCGGGGAACGCGGCCCTCCCCCTTGGTCCCTCACCCACGCCTGCCCACCCGACAGCTCGAACGACAGGACCTCATCGCACACCGACAGCCAGAACAGGAATGCCAGCGAGATGAAGATTCTGCTCACCCTTCCGACCGCCGACCTGGGGACTTCGGACTTCCTGCGCTCCGGCAACATCATCCACGCGCCCTTACTGGACACCGCCCCCGGCGGACAACTGCTCGACGCCCTCCTCTCGCACGGTGCCACCGCCCTGATCACCTCGCACCGGCCGGACGGCCCTACGCTGCGCAGCTGGTCGCGGAACGCACCGGGGCCCACGTTCCTCTCCTACGCCTCCGGCGCCCCTCCCCGGTACCCGTTGGACGACACCGGCCCCGGCCTCACCGAGCTCCCCCGCGACGGCGACGGCCTGGAGGCGATCGCCACCGCGCTGGCCCACTGCGAACGGCACGCGGCGTTCACCCGCCCCACCACCCGCGCGGCCACCCCGGCGGGCGGGCGGCCGGGTGAGGTCTTCCTCGTCGGCGCCGGGATCGTCAACCTCGTCACCGCGCTGTACCTCACCGAGCACGGCCACCGGGTGACCGTCCTCGACCGGTCCCCGGCGCCGGGCAGCGCCGGCTGGGAGGCGTACGGGTGCACCCACGCCGGCGACGACGCACGGATGTTCACCTTCACCGAAATGGACAGCTACAACAACCAGGACTTCCACGGCCCGCCCCCGGACCACTTTCGCAAGCCCGTCGAACGGCACGGCTGGCTCGCCCGCGACGCCTGGTCCCTCACGCCCGAAGAGCACGCCTGGATAGCGGAGTTCGAGAGCGTCCCCTCCTGGCTGGCCCGCGCGTACAACGACGACATCTTCTCCCTGACCGCCGAGGCCGCCGAGGAGTGGACGCTGCTGCGCCACCGCCTGCCCGGGCTGTTCGACGGCGTCGTCCTGACCGACGGCATCCTGCGGGTCTACTCGGACCCGGCCCACCTCAAGGCCGCCCTCGCCCGCCACCGCGCCCTCGGCGCCGTACTCGCGGAGCTCTCGCCCGACGAGCTGGCCCGCGCCGCTCCCGCCCTGGCCGCACCGCTGCGCGACGGCGCCCTGGCCGGCGGCTTCCTCGTGCCCGGCTTCACCCTCAACGTCCACAAGTTCACCGAGCGGGCCGTCACCCGGCTCCAGGAGCGGGGCGTCCGCTTCCACTGGAACACCGAGGTGTCGCGGGTGCGCCGGGACGCCTCCGGGACGGTGACCGGCTTCGACTGCGCGGTACACATCCCCCCGGGCGCCCACGTCGTCGCGTCACCCGGGGTGTACGGCGGCGAGCTGCTGCGGGGAACCCCCTGCGAGGGCAAGATCCATGGTGTGCTGGGCGGCTGGATGCGCGTCAGCAACCCCTCCGCGCCCCTGCGGAACTCGCTGAAGGTCGGACGCCGCGGGCACGTGACCGAGGACGCCAACGTGACGGTGGCAGTGGACCGCGACGGCAGGGAGGTCCTGATCGTCGGCTCCGGCTACGGCTACACGGGCACCACCACCGAGGCCGACGAACGGCAGCTGACCGCTATGCGGGCCGCCATCGCCGACACCGTCGAGCGACTCTTCCCCGACCGCCCCGGCCCGCTCGCCCCCGCCCACCGGGACGACGACTACGGATTCAAGTACTGCGTCCGCCCCTGGACCGCCACCTCCCTCGGCCTCTACCACGCGGAACCCACTGCCGACGCGGGCCTGTTCGTCATCACCGGCGGCCACAACACCGGTGGATTCGCCCAGTCACCGGTGACCGCCCGCGCCGTGCTGGCCTCACTGCGCGGCCGGACGCACCCGATGCACGCGCTCTACCACCCCGAGCGCCTGACCGCCTTCCTGGCCGGCACCCGCCCCGCGGACGCTCTCGCCGCCCTGCCCCTGGCCTCGCACCACTGACCTCCGCCGCGGCGCACCCGGACACGTGAAACGAGGACGACCATGCACCCCGAGCACCCTGACCACCATCTGGACCCCGACTGGGACGAGTTCCGGGCCCTGGGCAAACAGATCATCGACGACATGGCCGACCACCTCGCCGGTCTCCGCGACCGGCCCGTATGGCAGCCCGTCCCCGACGACGTGCGGGCCTCCTTCGCCACCGGCCTGCCGCGGACGGGCCTGCCGATGGCCCAGGTGTACGAGGAGTTCCGGTCCTCGGTCCTGCCGTTCCCGCGCGGCAACATCCACCCCCGCTTCTGGGGCTGGGCCAACGGATCCGGCGTGCCCGTCGCGGCGTACGGCGACCTGCTGGCCTCGCTCGTCAACTGCACCCTCGGCTCGGGCGAGAACGCGGCCATGATGGTCGAACAACAGGTGATCGAGTGGCTGCGGCAGGCCCTGTCCTGGCCCGCCACCGGCTCCGGGCTCCTGACGAGCGGCGCCTCCATGGGACAGGTCACCGCACTCGCCGCGGCCCGGCAGGCCAAGAGCCCCACGGCCGACTTCCGCGGCACCGGGGCCGTCGCCGGCGGGGCGCAGTTCACCGTCTACGGCTCCACCCAGACCCACCACTCGATCGAGAAGGCGGTCGAACTCCTCGGCATCGGCGGCCGGTACTTCCGGCGGATCCCCGTGGACGAGGACTTCCGCGTCGACGTCGGCGCGCTGCGCACCGCGATCCGCGCCGACCGCGCGGCAGGGCTGCACCCCCTGTGCGTGGTGGGCAACGCCGGCACCGTCAACACCGGTGCCGTCGACCCCCTGGAGGACCTCCTCGCCGTCGCCCGGGAGGAAGACCTCTGGTACCACGTGGACGGCGCGTTCGGGGCCTTCGCCCAGCTCCTGCCCTCCCACCGGGCCCTGCTCGCCGGGCTGACCGAGGCCGACTCGCTCGTCTTCGACCTGCACAAATGGCTGTACATGCCGTTCGACGTCAGCTGTCTGCTGACCCGCCGCGCCGGGGTGCTGGAGGCAGCGTTCAGCTCCGGCGCCGACTACATCAGCAAGACGGCGCGGGGCCCCGCCGCGTACTCCCCGGCCTTCTCCGACCGGGGCATCGAGCAGTCCCGGCGCTTCCGGGCCCTGAAGGTGTGGTTCGCGCTCAAGACCCACGGCATCGAGGCGTTCGCCGCGGCCATCGCCGGGAACATCGCCCAGGTCGCCCACCTGACCGCGCTCGTCGAGGCGTCGGAACACCTCGAACTCGTCTCCCGCAGCGAGCTGAACGTCGCCTGCTTCCGGTACATCTGGCCGGGTGCGGCCCCCGAAGCACTGGACCGCGTCAACCGGGCGATCCTGGACCACCTGCAGACCCAGGGACTGGCCATGCCCTCGCACACCGTGATCGACGGGAAGTTCGTCCTCCGCGTCGCCGACAACAACCACCGCTCGGCCCTCGCCGACTTCGACTTCCTCGTCGCCCGGGTGCTGGAGACCGGGGCGGAGCTGGCTGCCGCGGAGACCACCGGCCCGGGCGCCGCGCCGACAGGCGGACAGTGACATGGCGCCGCCGGAGCGGTACCCGGTCGCCGGCCTGACCGCGCCGGTGGAGATCCTGATCGACGACCACGGCGTACCGCACCTCTACGCCCGGACCGAAGACGACGTCTTCCGCGCGCAGGGCTTCGACGCCGCGCGGGACCGCCTCTTCCAGCTCGACCTGTGGCGCCGGCGCGGCCTCGGCCTGCTCTCCGAGGTGTTCGGCGAGCGGTTCGCCGCCCGCGACCGGGCCGCGCGGCTGTTCCTGTACCGGGGTGACATGCGCGCGGAGTGGCGCGCTTACGGCCCCGGCACCGAGCGGGTGGCCACGGCGTTCACCGGCGGCATCAACGCGTTCGTCCAGCTCTGCGAGCGGCGGCCCGAACTGCTGCCGGCGGAGTTCCGGGAACTGGGGCACCGGCCCGCACGCTGGGAGCCGCGCGACGTCGCCGTCATCCGCGGCCACGGCCTGGCCGGCAACGTCGAGCAGGAGGTCGCCCGCGCCCTGACCCTGCGCGACCACGGCCGGGCGGTGGAGGACCTGCGCCGCGTCCGCGAACCGGCCCGGGACGTCCGCGTGCCCGACGGGCTCGACCTGTCCGTCATCCCCGACGACGTGCTCGACGTCTACCGGCTCGCGACCACCCCCGCCGACCTCACCGGCCTCACCCCGCCCCGCCCGCGCACCCGGGCCGAGGGCAGCAACAACTGGGTGATCGGCCCCCGGCGCACCGCCACCGGCCGCCCCCTCCTCGCCAACGACCCGCACCGCGCGATCACCCTGCCGTCCCTGCGCCGCCTGGTCCACCTGTCGGCCCCCGGCCTGGACGCGATTGGAGCCGGCGAGCCCGCGCTGCCGGGCCTGTCCATCGGGCACAACGGCCACCTGGCGTTCGGGCTGACGATCTTCTCCATCGACCAGGAGGACCTGTATGTGTACGAGACCCACCCGCGGGCCCCCGACCGGTACCGCTACCGGGACCGCTGGGAACCGATGAAGGTGGTCCGCGAACGGGTCGAGGTGGCGGGGCGGGACCCCGTCGAGGTGGAACTGCGCTTCACCCGGCACGGCCCCGTCGTCCACGAGGACCCGGCGCGGCACACGGCCTTCGCGGTGCGCGCCGCCTGGCTGGAGCCGGGCGCCGCCCCCTACCTCGGCGGCCTGGCCCTGCTGCGGGCCCGCACCGCCGACGGATTCCTGGACGCCCTGAAGCACTGGGGAGCACCGGGGGAGAACATGGTGTACGCGACCCCCGACGGCACGATCGGCTGGCGCCCCGCCGGGCTGGTGCCCGTCCGGCCCACCTGGGACGGACTGCTGCCGGTCCCCGGTGACGGACGCTACGAGTGGGCCGGCTTCCACGCCCCGGACCGGATGCCGGCGGTGCGCGACCCCGCCGAGGGCTGGTTCGCCAGCGCCAACGAGATGAACCTGCCCGACGGCTTCCCCCACGAGCGGTGCACCGTCGGCTTCGACTGGCACCACCGGTACCGGTACGAGCGCATCGCCGAAGTCCTGAAGGCGACACCGGCGATGACGGTCGAGGACTGCGTACGACTGCAAGGCGACACCGTGAACGCGGCGGCCCGGCACGTGCTGGGCGCACTGGACGGCTACAGCCCGGGCGACGGGCTGCGGGAGGCGGTCGGGCTGCTGCGCTCCTGGGACCGCGACGAGAGGGCCGACTCCGCGGCGGCGGCCCTCTACCAGGTCTGGTCACGCCGCCACCTCCGGCCCGCGCTGCTGCGGCACGCCCTCTCCGCGCTCGTCGCCCCGGACGAGGTGGAGGAGGTGACGCGACGGCTGCTCGCCGACGAGGACCTGGGCGCCGACGTACGCACCGACATCGCCCTGTTGCGCACCCTGCGCACCGACCGCCCCGTCCTGGACGCGCTGCTGACCACGTCGCTGGAGGGCGCCCTGCGCGAGACCGGCGAACTGCTCGGGGCGGACCAAACGCGCTGGAGGTGGGGGGCGCTGCACCACGCGGCACCCGCCCACCCGCTGGCGGACCGCCTCGGACACCACCGGGCGCGGCTGCCGGCCCGCGAACGGCCGGGCAGCGGGGACACGGTGCTGAGCACGGGCTACGACGAGCACTTCACCCAGCAGGAAGGCGCCAGCTTCCGCATCGTGGTCGACGTCGGGGCCTGGGACCGGTCCCGCGCGATGAACGCCCCCGGCCAGTCCGGGAACCCCGACAGCCCCCACTGGGACGACCTCTACCAGGACTGGGCACAAGACCGCGCCTTCCCCCTCCACTACAGCCGCGCGGCCGTGGAGGCGCACACCCGCACCCGGATCACCCTCGTCCCGGACCAGCCGCCGGACCGCCGTTCCCCTACCGTGGACGGCGGATCTCCGTGATCGCCGGTGCGCGGACCGGCGGAGGCCGCCCGTGGGGCCCGGCCCGGCGGGCGCGGCCGTGGAGGCAGGGCTGCGCACCGGCACGACGCACGGCGACAACCGCCGGGAAGAGGTGGACAGATGACAATCAGGGCGCCACGCGCGTACTCCGTGGGCCTGCTGGCGGCGCTCACGGCCACGGCCCTGTGGGGCTTCACGTTCCTGGGACCGGCCGCCGTCGCCCCCGTGAACGTCTACTACCTCGTCGTCGGCCGGTACGCGGTCTTCGGCCTCATGTCCCTGGCCGTGCTGACGGCGCACCTGGGCAGACTGCGGGCCCTCGGCGCCCGGCACCTGCTGATCGCCGCGCACCTGGGCGTGGTGGGGTACATCGGCTTCTACCTGCTGCTGTCGATGTCCTCCGCCACCGGCGGCGGCGTGCTCGCCTCCACCCTGACGGGGCTGATCCCGCTGCTGGTGACCCTGGCCTCCAACGCGACGGAGAAGGTCCTGCCCTGGCGCAGGCTGTTCCTGCCCGTCGTGGCGATCTCCGCCGGACTGCTCCTGGTCAACGGCGGTGTCTCCGGCGACCGTTCGGCGAGCGAGCGGGACCTGCTGGCCGGGGGAGCCCTGGGCGTTCTCGCGTCCGTGGCCTGGTCCTACTTCGTGATCGTCAATCGCAGGGTCCTGGCGCGGGCCCGCCCCGCCGCCGACAACAGCACCTGGACGGCCTGCATCGGCCTCGGGGCGTTCGGCGGCTCGCTGTTCCTGCTGCCCCTGGCCGGGACGGCCGGCGGCCCCTCCCCGGTCTCGGACGCCGGGACGCTGTGGCCGTTCCTGCTGTGGTGCGCGGCCCTGGCGGTCCTGGGCTCCTGGTGCGCGACGTGGTTCTGGAACATCGCCTCGAAACGGCTGCCGGCCACCGTCATGGGACCGGTCATCGGGATGGAGGCGGTCTTCGGCGCGGCGTTCAACCTGGTGTGGGAGGGGCGGACGCCCACGTTCCATGAGTTCTGGGGCGGCCTGCTCGTCATCGCCGGAGTGCTGCTGGGCTCCTACCTGTTCCACCGGGCCGGCAGCGCCGGGGGAGCCCAGGAGCCCGCCGGGGAGCGGGCGTTGCCGGCGACGACCCGGTAGGGGGCCCGTGCGCCCTCCTGCCGGACCGGATACCGCGTGCGCGCGGGCGGCGGCGCCCGTCAGCGGGGCCGCGGGGCCGCCTCGGCGCGGCGGACGAGGTCCGTGATCAGCGAGGCGAACCGCGGCCAGAGCGCCCGAATCCGATGGGGGTGCCACGCCCCTGAGCGGGGCGCTGTCGGGTCGGCCGCGAAACCGCTCCTACGGGCCGGGGCGAACCGGACGTTCCGTCTGCGCGGGCGTGTCCAGGGTCCAGCTCGCCAGCAGCCGCAGGGACTCGGCGGACGGCGAACCCGGCTCCGCGTGATAGGTGATCAACTGCTGGCCGGCGTCCGCGGGCAGCACCAGCGACTCGCACGCGAGGGTGAGCGAACCCACCAGCGGGTGGCGCAGCTCCTTGATGCCGAAGCATTTGTCGCGCACGTCGTGCGCGGCCCACAGGGTGCGGAACTCCTCGCTCTTGACGGACAGTTCGCCCACCAGGGCGGTCAGCCGGGGGTCGTCGGGGTGGCGGCCCGCCGCCAGCCGCAGACAGGCCACGAGGTCGGCGGCCTTGCGCTCCCACTCCACGTACAGCTCCCGCGTCGCGGGGGCGAGAAAGATCTGCCAGACCATGTTCCGCTGCGCTTCGGGAACGGCCGCGAAGTCGCCGAGCAGCGCGCAGGCCATGCGGTTCCAGCCGATGATGTCCATCCGCTGCCCGAGGACGTAGGCGGGCACGTTGTCCATGGTGTCGATGAGCTGCTGGACGGCCGGGCGCAGATGCTGCGGGCGGCCGGGGGCCTTGCGGGCCCGGCCTGCCGGCTGGGCGAGGTCAGTGAGGTGCGCCCGCTCGGGCACGGTCAGCCGCAGGGCGTCGGCGATGGCGCCGAGGACGGACGCGGACACGTTCTGCCCCCGGCCCTGCTCCAGGCGCGTGTAATAGGCGACGCTGACCCCGGCGAGCTGTGCCAGCTCTTCACGGCGCAGCCCCGGCACCCGCCGCCTGCCGCCGTGCGGCAGCACCCCGACGTCCTCGGGGGTGAGCCGGGCCCGGCGGGAGCGGAGGAACTCACTCAGTTCGGTGCGCTGGTCCATGACTCCCAGTATGCGGTCGTTTCCGCAGGCCAGGGTGGTCCTGCCAGTGGTAGGCACAGCAAGCGTGGGTTCAACCGAGTGCTGGCTACCCCGCCCGGACCGTCGCACGATCGAACGCATGACGCACCACACTGTCCCCGCATACGCCGCACTGTCGCCCCAGGCCCCGCTGGAGCGCATCACCGTTCCGCGCCGCGAGCCGGGCGAGCACGACATCCTCATCGAGATCAAGTACGCGGGAATCTGCCACTCCGACATCCACACCGTCCGGGGCGAGTGGGGCGCGGGCGGCGACTACCCGATCGTCCCCGGCCACGAGATCGCCGGAGTGGTCAGCGCGGTCGGCGCCGGCGTCACGCGCCACACCGTCGGCGACCGGGTGGGCGTCGGCTGCTTCGTCGACTCCTGCCGCACCTGTGAGAGCTGCCGGGCCGGTCTGGAGCAGTACTGCACGGGCGAGCTCGGCATGGTCGGCACCTACGCGGCCACCGGGCGCGACGGGCGGACCACCCACGGTGGCTACTCCACGCACATCGTCGTGGACGAGAACTACGTCCTCCGCATCCCCGACGGCATCCCGCTGGACGCCGCGGCCCCGCTGCTGTGCGCCGGCATCACCGTCTACTCGCCGCTCGCCCACTGGCAGGCCGGCCCGGGCAAGAAGGTCGCTGTCGTCGGGCTCGGCGGCCTGGGCCACATGGGCGTGAAGATCGCGCACGCGATGGGTGCCGAGGTCACCGTGCTCAGCCAGTCACTGCGCAAGAAGGACGACGGCCTGCGGCTGGGCGCGGACCACTACTACGCCACGTCCGACCCGGC
Organism: Streptomyces sp. NPDC046215; assembly: GCF_040646215.1. NCBI lineage: Bacteria > Bacillati > Actinomycetota > Actinomycetes > Kitasatosporales > Streptomycetaceae > Streptomyces > Streptomyces sp. NPDC046215. The sequence continues at coordinate 18,548 of NZ_JBEYZW010000042.1, forward strand.
CACGTTCACGGCTCTGGCGGGGACGTTCGACCTGATCGTCAACACCGTCTCCGCCGACATCGACCTGGACTCCTACCTGAGCCTGCTGAAGACCGACGGCACCCTGGTCCAGCTCGGCGCCCCGGAGAAGCCGCTGCCGATCGCCCCCTTCGCGCTCATCACCCGACGCCGGTCCTTCGCCGGTTCGATGATCGGCGGCATCCCGGAGACCCAGAAGATGCTGGACTTCTGCGGTGAGCACGGCCTGGGAGCCGACATCGAGGTGATCCGCGCCGACCAGATCAACGAGGCGTACGAGCGGGTGCTCGCCAGCGACGTCCGGTACCGCTTCGTCATCGACGCCGCGACGATCTGACGCGGACCCGAGAACGGCGCAAAAGCCCGCCTCCGTGAACCCCCAGGGTTCACGGAGGCGGGCTTTTGCGCTGGGCGCCCTCCGCCGTCGCGGCCGGCGGCCCGGCGGACCGGACCGGGGAAAGCGGCAGCGAGACGTCAGCCGTACAGCAGCGGCACGTCAGCAGAACGGCAGGACCGGCCCCGAAGCTGTGCGCAGATCAGTTGCCCGCACACGGCACCGACTGCATCACCCGGGGAGCCCGCATGCGTATCTCCACCCGCCCTGCCCTGTTCGCCGCGCGGTCGTGCGGATCGACCAGGGCCGTGTCGGCGACCACCACGCCGTCACCTCCTTCGCGACCCTCGTCTCCCGCGCCTCCTTCGAACTGAGCCTCTTCGGCGCCGGTGGCATCGCCCGCCGTTCAGCCACTCCACGTAAGGTTTTGTCCCCTTGAGTCATGAAAACGCGATTGCGATCATAGGGATGTCCTGCCGTTTGCCGGGAGCTCGGGACATCGACGAGTTCTGGCACAACCTCCGGGCAGGCACGGACAGCATCAGCCGCTTCGGGCAGGCCGAGTTACTGGCGGCGGGGATCGACCCGGCACTGGCCGCACACCCCGACTACGTACCGGCCCGCGGCGTGATCGCCGGCGGTGACCGGTTCGACTGGGAACACTTCGGCTACAGCTCGGCCGAGGCCGAGGGGATCGACCCCCAGCAGCGCGTGTTCCTGGAGTGCGCGGCCCAGGCCCTGGACGACGCGGGCGTCGACCCCGCCCGCAGCGACGGCTGGACCGGCGTCTACGCCGGCTGCGACACCTCCGCGGCGCCCCCGCCCGTCACCGCCGACCCCGCACGGGCCACCATGCGGATCATCGGGTACGAGAAGGACTTCCTGGCCACCCGCACCGCGTACAAACTCGGGCTGCGCGGACCGGCGGTCACCGTGCAGACCGCCTGCTCGACGTCACTGGTCGCCGTGCACCAGGCCTGCCGGGCGCTGATCGGCTACGAGTGCGACACCGCGCTGGCCGGCGGGGTGACGGTCCGGCTGCCCGAGGCCGGCGGATACCTCCACCAGGACGGCAACATCCTTTCCAGGGACGGCCGCTGCCGGTCCTTCGACGCCGCCGCCACCGGAACGGTGAGCAGCAGCGGCGCCGGCGTGGTCGTGCTCAAACGGCTGGCCGACGCGCTGGAGCACCACGACCGCGTCGTCGCGGTCATCCACGGCTCGGCGATCAACAACGACGGCGGCGAGAAGATCGGTTTCACCGCGCCCTCGGTGACCGGCCAGCGCGACGTGATCGAGCTGGCGCTGGCACAGGCCGGCATCGGTGCGGACGAGATCGGCTACGTGGAGGCGCACGGCACCGGAACCCGGGTCGGCGACCCCGTCGAGCTCGCCGCCCTCACCGCGGCCTACCGGGCGGGCACCGACCGGGTCGGCTACTGCCTGCTCGGTGCCGCGAAAGCCAACATCGGTCACACGGGTGCCGCGTCCGGCGTCGCCGGGCTGATCAAGACCGCGCTGATGCTCCAGCACCGCGAGTTCGTGCCGACCCCGCACTTCGAGCGCCCCAACCCCCAACTCAAGCTGGACACCACCCCGTTCCGGATCAGCACCACGCTGAGCCCCTGGACGAGCGAAGGGCCGCGCCTGGCCGGGGTCAGCTCGTTCGGCATCGGCGGGACCAACGCGCACGTGGTGCTGGGCGAGGCGCCCCCCGCCGGCCCCGAAGAGCCCGGGCCGGACAGCGGGCCGGTGGACGAGCCGGCGGTCCTGTGCCTGTCGGCACCCTCGCCCGACACCCTGCACACGCTGCGGGAACAGCTCGCCGACCGGCTCGGGGCAGCGGATTCCCCCGCCCTGGCCGACACCGCCCGCACCCTGGCCGAGCGGCGCCGCTTCCGCTACCGGGCCACGGTGGTGGCCCGCGACCCCGCCGAGGCCGCGCAGCGGCTGCGGGAGACCGAGCGGGCCACCCCCGCCGGCCGCGACCCCGACACGGCGTTCCTCTTCCCCGGCCAGGGCGCCCTGCGGGCGGGCTACGGCCAGGGCGCCCACACCCTCCTGCCGGTGTTCCGGGACGTCTTCGAGGACTGCCGCGAGCAGGTGCGGCGGCGGTTCGGTGTGGAGCTCGCCCCCGTGCTCGACCCGGCCACGCCCGCGCCCTGGTTCGCCGACACCAGACATCAGCAGCTCGGCCTGTTCGTGCTGGGCTACGGCCTCGCCCGGCAGCTGGAGAGCTGGGACGTGCGTCCGGCCGCGCTGTTCGGGCACAGCATCGGCGAGTACACCGCCGCCGCGGTGGCCGGCGTCTGGAGCCTGCCGGACGCGCTCGGCCTGGTCCGGGAGCGCGCCGAGGCCATGCACGGCGCCGCCCCCGGCCGGATGCTCGCCCTGCGGATCGGTGCGGAACAGGCGGCCACGCTGCTCGACGACGACGTCACCCTCGCGGTGGCGGGCGGCGACCACGTGGTGCTCTCCGGACCCGAGCGCCGGATCACCGCACTGGCCGCGGCACAGCGCGAACTCGGCGTCCACGGCAGGCTGCTGGAGACCGGACACGCCTTCCACTCACCCCTGATGGCCTCCTCCGCCGAGGCACTGCGCGAGGCGGTGGCCGCGACCCCGCACCAAGCCCCCCGCATCCCGTTCGTCTCGAACCTCACGGGCGACTGGGCCGACCCGGCCCGCGTGGGCGACCCCGACTACTGGGCCGGCCAACTGCTGGGCACCGTACGCCTGGAGCAGGGTCTCGACACCCTGGCGGGCGGTGGCGCCGAGGTGCTGATCGAGCTCGGCCCCGGCGACGGCCTGAGCCGGCAGGCCACCGGCGGCGCACCCGGCACCCGCACCGAAGCCGTGCCGCTCCTCGGGCGCGACCCCGCGCAGGAGGCCACCGCCGTGCTGCGCGCCCTGGGCCGCCTGTGGGAGCGCGGAGTGGAGGTGCCGTGGGAGGAACTGCGGCCGAGGACCCGGGGCCGGCTGGTCTCGCTCCCGCCCTGCCCGATGGCCCCGACCCCCTGCCGTGCCGCGCCCGGCCCGGACCGGCCCGGACCCACCGGGCAGAATCCGGCCGGAGGCCCACCCGTACCGGCCGCGCACGTGACCGACCGGGAACGGCCGGCGCACAGCGCGACACCCGCGCGGGCAGTGGCCGGCCAGGACGGCTCGGGCGATGCGCTCAGGGACCGGATGGCGGCGCTGTGGTGCGCGTCGCTGGGCGTCGGCACCGCCGTCGCCGGGGACGACTACTACGAGCTCGGCGGCTCCTCACTGATGATCGTCGGGCTGCTCGCCCAGGTCAGGGCGGAGACCGGGACCCAGATCCCGGCCGCGGACGTTGCCGCGACGCTGACCTTCCGCCAGCTCGTCGACCGGGTACGGGAACAGACCTCACAGGACACCGCCCCGGCCCCGGGTGCCCGGCCGGCCGGCCGGAGCGCGGTGCCCGACGTCCCCGGGCTGACCCTGCTGCGCGACGGCGGCCCCCGCGACCCGCTGTTCCTCCTCGCCCCGGCCGGTGGCAGCACGCTCAGCTACCGGCACCTCGCCGCCGCCATGGACGACTCGCGCCCCGTCTACGGCATCGAATCGCCCGGCATGCACGACCGGCGCCGCACCCTGTACCGGCTGGAGCAGATCGCCGCCCACCAGGTGGGTGTCCTGCGCCGGGCCCGCCCGCACGGCCCCTACCTGCTCGGCGGCTGGTCGTTCGGGGCGATGGTGGCCCACGAGATGACCCGGCAGCTCGCCGCGGAAGGGGCGGACGTGACGCTGCTGCTCGCCATCGACGGGTACCTGCCCGACACCGGCGGCCGGCCGGTCGCCACCCGCAAGCGCTGGCTGAAGCAGGCCCTGTCTTTCCAACTGGAAGCGCTGGTCAAGCGCGGCCGCTCCCAACTGATCGGCGCCGGCCCCGGCCGCGCGACCGGGGCGGCGGCCGGCGGGCTGACCCGGATCGGCGACCTCGCCGGGGCCACGGCCGCCGGAGTCCCCGACTACATCCGGGTCCACAACGCGAACCTCACCGCGATGCTGCGCCACCGGCCCCGCACCGCGCCGTGCGACGTCGTGCTGTTCAAGGCGGCGGCCGACGAGGCACGGTGCGCGGCACTGGCCCGGCACCTCGCCCCGCTCTACGAAGGCGAGGTGCGGGTCGAGCCGGTCCCCGGCGACCACTGGTCGGCCCTGGGCCCCGCGCACGCCGCCACCCTGGCCGCCCGCCTCCAGCCGCACCTCGCCCCGCTGGACTGAACTCCCTCCCCGCAGCGGCTCACGCCCCGCGCGCGCCGCGGCAGGGCGACCTCACCCTGCCCCGCCGGCTCTCCGTACGGCCGAACACCGACGGTCGTCACGAAGACGACCGGGCCGAACACGTGGCAGAGCCACGCACGCGACCGGGCCGTACACGCGGCGGAGCCGAACCGCCGACAGAGCCGCACTCCGCCCATCCACCCGCCATGACCGGGCCGACCGCCCGGCGGACAAAGGATTCCCGTGCCAGAGACCGACCAGACGGGGGGCTGCCCGTACCTCGCGGGCGCCGCCGACACCGTCCACCAGCTCGACGCCGACTTCGTCCAGAACCCCTACCCCCACCTGGAGCGGCTGCGCGAGGCCGGCCCGGTGCACCGGGTGCAGCTGCCCAACGGCACCGAACGCTGGCTGATCACCCGCTACGACGAGGTGATGGCCGCGCTGGCCGACCCCCGGCTCAGCAACGAACTGGGGCGAGGTCTCCAGAAGGTCCTGCCCCCCGAGCCGCTGCCGCCGCGCTGGCAGGTGGCGCTGCGCACCAGCAGCCTGCTCGGCCGGGCGATGGCCAACCTCGACCCGCCGGACCACGACCGGCTGCGCAAGCTGGTCGTCCGGGCCTTCAGCGCCAAGCGGATCGAGAGCATGCGCCCGCGCATCCAGGAAATCACCGACGAACTCTTCGACGCACTCGACGGGCAGGACGAGTTCGACCTGGTGCAGGCCGTCTCCAACCAACTGCCGATCACGGTGATCTGCGAGCTGCTGGGCGTGCCCTCCAGCGACGCCGACCTGTTCCGTACCGCGGCCAGTGTCCTCGGCGGCCTGCTCCCGGACGACGAGGCCGCCCGCCGGACGATCGAGGCCCTGGACGCCTTCGACGCCTACGTGCGCACGCTCGTCGCGGCACGGCGCGCCGAACCCGGTCCCGACCTGTTCAGCGAACTGACCACGGTCACCACCGGCGGCCAGGGCCTCACCGACGACGAACTCGTCAGCATGGCGGGGCTGCTGCTCTTCGGCGGCTACGAGACCTCGGCACAGCTGATCAGCAGTGTCGTGCTCTCGCTGCTCCGTCACCCCGGGCAACTGGCCGCGGTGCGCCGCGACCCCGGGCTGCTGCCGGGCGCCGTCGACGAAGTGCTGCGCCACGAGGGCCCGGTCAACCCGGGCCTGAACCGCTACGCGCTGGAGGACGTCGAGATCGGCGGCGTGACGATTCCCGAGGGCTCCTACGTGATCCTCGGGGTGGCCGCCGCCAACCGCGACCCCCGCCACTGGGCGGACCCCGACCGCTTCGACATCACCCGGACCGCGAGCGCCCGGCAGCTCGGCTTCGGCTACGGCCTGCACTACTGCATCGGCGCCCGGCTGGCCCAGCTGGAGGTCGAGATCACCCTCGCCACCGCGCTGCGCCGCTACCCCGGCCTGCGGCTCGCCGTCCCCGCCGACGAGCTGCGCTGGCGCGCCGGTTCGGTCCGCGGGGTGAGCGAGCTGCCGCTGCGCGTCGACTGACCGGCCCGGCCCACCGGGGTCTCCGGTGGGCCTTCCTCCCCGACGTTCCTTCTTGACGCTCGACGTTTCCTTCCGCGAGAGGTGCTGCTATGTCCGGGATCGCCGGCTGGGTCGACCACCGCCGCGACCTGACCCGCGAGGGCCAGGCCGCGTCGGTGATGACGGCCCGGCTCTCCGCACGCGGCCGTCACGGCGAAGGGCTGTGGACCAGCCGCTCCGCCGTGTTCGGCCACCGCTCCGACGCCCTGGACACGGTGGGTGCGCAGCCCGCCGTGATCCGGGAACACGGCCGGCCGATCGCCGTGATCACCTTCGACGGGGTGCTCTACAACGCCTCCGAACTCCGCTCCCACCTGGCCGCGGACGGCCGCCGGGGCCCGCTGGCCACCGACGCCGACGTGGTCCTGCGCGCCTACCTGCGCTGGGGCCACGCGGTCGCCGAGCGGCTGGAGGGGCTCTTCGCGTTCGCCGTCTGGGACGTCCGGACGTCCGAACTGCTGCTGTGCCGCGACAGGTTCGGGGTCAAACCACTGAGCTACCTGCCGCTGCCGGGCGGGGTGCTGTTCGCCTCGGAGGTGACCGCCCTGGCCGCACACCCGCTGGTGAGCACCGAGCTGGACGCCGAAGGGCTGTGCTCGGTCCTGGCCCAGGTCCGCCGGCCCGGACACGCGGTGCTGCGCGGTCTGCGCGAGGTCAGGCCCGCCCACCTGGTGCGGTGCACGGCGGACGGTATCGTCGAGCGGCGGTACTGGGCGCTTGAGGCCCGTCCGCACACCCAGGACCTGCCGCGGACCATCGAGACCGCGCGCGGCCTGCTCGACGAGGCGATCTCCCGGGAGGCCGGGGCCGGGACACCGGCGGTCCTGCTCTCCGGGGGCCTGGACTCCAGCGCGCTCACCGGTCTGGCCTCGGAGGTCGCGGGCACCGCGCCGCGCACCTTCACGGTCTCCTTCGGGGGCGACGCCGCCGCGGTCCCGGACCGGCCGTTCGCCCAGGCCGTGGTGGACCGGCTGGGCTGCGACCACCGGGAGATCCTGGTCGAGCCGGGCGAGCTGACCGACCCGCTGACCCTGGACGCGGTCCTGGAGGCCAAGGACTTCCCCTCGCCGTTCGGGGACAAGAACCTCACCCCCTACCTGTTCTACCGCCAGGTCGCCGCGCACACGCCGGTGGCCCTCAGCGGGGAGGCCGCCGACGCCGTGTTCGGCGGGCTGATCAGCGAGCAGGAGCGGGCCTCCTCGGAGCACCGCACGTTCCCGTGGATCGAGCGCGCCCGCACCTTCGGGATGACGCACGGCATCGGCAACGGCCTCTTCGACGAGGAACTGCTGCGCGAGGTGGAGTACGCCTCCTTCTGTGCCGAGCGCTACCAGGAGGCCGTGGACGAGGTGCCGCACCTGTCCGGTGCGGCCGGTGACGACCGGCGGGCCCGCGAGCTCGACTACCTGCACATGACCAGGCTGTACGAGCAGGCGGTGAACCATTCCGAGCGGCTGGGCGCCGCCGCGGGCCTCCAGGTCCGCTTCCCCTTCTCCGACCACCGGCTGTTCGGCTACCTCTTCAACGTGCCCTGGCGGATGAAGTCCTTCGACGGCCGGGACAAGAGCCTGCTGAGGGCGATCTCCAAGGATCTGCTGCCGGCCTCGGTGCTGGACCGCCCCAAGGTGCCGTTCCCGATCACCTACCACGCGGGGTACAAGCAGTCGCTGGCCACCCGGCTGCGGGAGGTGCTGGAGGACCCGGGCGCGCCGGTGCTGCCGCTGCTGGACCTGCCCTCCGCCTGGAAGGTGGTGGACGACCCCGGGCTGCTGGACCGCGGAGGCTGGCTGGGGCGGGCCGACACCGAAATGGTGCTCCAGCTGGACGGCTGGCTGCGCAGCCGGCGGATCAGGCTCGCGCTGTGAACGCCATGAACGCCATGAACGCCATGAACGCCATGAACACGGTGCACGCCCTTCCCGCCCGGCGGCGCCGCGCCGCGGCCCGGGCCCTCGCGAGCACCCCGACGCCGAAGAGAGCCCGGCGATGACCGACGTTACGCACACCGAGACCGTCACCGAGACCGACACCGACACCGAGACAGGTGCCGGCCCGGCGGCCGCTGAGATTCCTCCCCACGGTTCCCTCCTCCACCTGCTCTTCGACGAGCAGGCCGCCCGCTCTCCCCACCAGATCGCGGTGCGGGACGCCCGGGGCTCCCTCACCTACGCCCAGCTCGCCCAGAGATCGGACTGGCTTGCCGCACACCTGGCGGAGCGCCTCCCGCGGCCGGGGGAGCTGGTCGGGCTGCACCTGGACCGCGGTACCGACGTGGTCGTCGCGATGCTCGCCGTCCTCAAGAGCGGACACACGTACGTGCCGCTCGACCCCGGCTACCCGGCGGAGCGGCTCCTCTTCACCGCCGGGGACGCCCGTCTCGGCCTGATCGTCTCCGACCAGCCCGTGCCCGCCGACCTCGCGCGGCTGCCGCTCCTGCGCCTGGACGACCTCGTCCAGCCCGCCGCCCCGGTGCCCGCTCCCCGGCCCGCCGTGGACGACGGTGCCCCCGCCTACGTCATCTACACCTCGGGATCGACCGGCCGGCCCAAGGGCGTCCAGGTGCCGCACCGCAACGTGGCGGCCCTGGTGCGGGCCTGCGCCCGCCGCTACGAGCTGCGGAAGGACGACGTCTGGACGCTCTTCCACTCCTATTCCTTCGACTTCTCGGTCTGGGAGATCTGGGGCGCGCTGCTGAGCGGCGGCACCCTGGTCGTGGTGCCGCACCGGACGGCCGCCTCCCCGCAGGCGACGCTCGACCTGCTGAGCAACGAGGGCGTCACCGTCTTCAACGTGGTCCCCTCGGTCTTCCGCCACCTGGTGCGGGCGGCCCGTCGCACCGGGACGACGCCCACGGCCCTGCGCTACGTGATCTTCGGGGGCGAGTCGGTCGACATCCGTGACGTACGGGCGTGGCGGGCGGTGGCCCGCCGGGACACGCGGTTCGTCAACACCTACGGCATCACCGAGGCCACCGTCTTCGTCACCTACCGGCTCTTCACCGACCAGGAGCTGGACCGCGCGCCCGACGCGCCCGAGGGGTCCGCCTTCGCGCTGGACATCGGCGAGCCGCTGGACGGCTGGGAGCTGCGGGTCGTCGGCGAGGACGGCGCGCCGGTCCGCCCCGGCGAGACCGGCGAGATCCTCGTGGCCGGCTCCGGAGTCGCGCTCGGGTACCTGCACCGGCCGGAGCTGACCGCACAGCGGTTTCCGCTGCTGGCGCACCCCGGTGGCGCACCCCGCCGCCACTACCGCAGCGGCGACCTGGCCAGGCTGCTGCCGGACGGCACGTTCTGCTACGCCGGACGGGCCGACGACCAGGTGAAGATCAACGGTTTCCGCATCGAACTCGGCGAGGTCGAGGCCCGGCTCCGGAGCGCCCCGGGCGTCCGGGAACTGGTGGCGGTCAGGACGGTGAGCCGGATCGGCGAGCCGATGCTCACGGCGTTCTACACCACGCCCGACACCGCCCCGCCGGCGGACGGCGGGCACGGCGACCGGGAGCAGGCGGAGCGGCTGACCGCCCACGCGCGCCAAGTGCTGCCCGCGCACATGGTTCCCGGGCGGTTCGTGCGCCTGGGCGAGCTGCCGGTCAACCCCTCCGGCAAGACCGACCGCAAGGCGCTCTCCGCGTGGCCGGGGCAGGCCGCCCCGCCACCGCCCGCCGACTCCCCGGCAGCAGGCCCCGCACCGGTACGCACCCCCGAAGGACTGTGATGGCTCCACGCACCCGCAACCTCGCCAGCGACCCCGACCGGCCCAGCTTCCTGGAGGAGCTGTACCAGGGCCGGTTCCGCTGGGACCTGATCCACCCGTTCCCCGAACAGCAGCCGGCCGACCGCGAGCGCGGTGACGGCGCGGTGGCCGAGGTCGGCTCCTTCCTGCGCGAGCGCGTCGACGCCACCGACGTCGACGTGCGGGGCAGCCTGCCCGACGGCTTCCTGACGGAGCTGGCCGGCCACGGCTACCTCAAGTTGCAGACCGGCGCCGAGACCGGCGGCCGCGGCCTGTCCTCGTTCAACACCTTCCGGGTGATCGAGGAGGCGGCCTCCTGGTGCCTGCCGGTCGCGGTTCTGATGGGCATCGAGAACGCCCTGGGGGCCAGTGCCTTCCTGCGGGTGCTGCCCCCCGGCCCCCTCGCCGACCGGGTTCGCGCCCACGTCCTGTCGGGGGGCCTGTCGGGGACCGCCGACACCGAGCCCGCCGGCGCCGCCAACCAGGGGCGCACCACGACGGCCACCCTTGTGGAGGACGGCGCCGCCTACCTGCTCAACGGGCGGAAGATCCAGGTCGTCAACGCACCGGCCGGAGACCTGTTCAGCGTCACGGCCTCGGTGCGGGAAGCGGACGGCACCGAGCGGAACCGGCTCTTCTTCGTCGACGCCGCCACACCGGGGGTGCGGCGCAGCGGCCCGCAGGAGCTGATGGGCCTGCGCGGTCTGCCGTTCGGGGGCCTCGACCTGGAGAACGTCCGGGTCCCGGCGGAGCTGGCCCTCGCCGAACCCGACCCGGAGCACACCTCGCGGCTCACCCCGGCGGTCTCGCTGCTGGTGGTCCGCGGCCGCCTGTACATCATCGCCGCACCCGCGCTGGCCGCCGCGAAGCTCTGCCTGGGCTGGGCGCACGACTTCGTGGCGCGCCGTTCGGTGGACGGCCGGGGACTGGGGGAGTACGAGGAGATCCGGCGCCGGCTGGCCGAGTCGCGGGCCGAGACCTTCGCCCTGGAGAGCACCGCCCGCTGGAGCCTGCTCGGCGAGGACCAAGGGGCGGCCGTCAATCTCAAGTTCGAGCAGAACGCGTCGAAGAACATCTGCTCGGTGCTCGGCTGGCGGATCGTCGAACGGACGCTGTCCATGCTGGCGGGCGAGGGTTACGAGACCGCGCAGAGCAAGCAGCGCCGACAGGTCACCCCCGCCCCCCTGGAGCGGGCCTTCCGCGACGTCCGCGGCCTGCGGATCACCGGCGGTGTGGACTTCCTGCTCGACAACTGGAGTGCCGGCCGGACCCTGCTGTCCTACTACTACCCCGAGCCCGACCACGCCGCCGAGCTCGCCGAGGAGCAGGCCCCGCCCGCGGCCTTCGGCGACGACCACGCGCTGTCGGAACGCAACCGGGAACACCTGCGCTTCGTGCGGGAACAGGTGCACCGCTTCGGTCACGACTGCCTGGAGCTGGTCCGCCGCCATCCGCGGCGGGCGGAACTGATGGCCAGGCAGCGCCTGCTGATCCTGCTCAACCGCACCGCCACCGAGCTGCTGACGATGTCGCTCACTCTGGCCCGCGCCGCGAGCGCGACCACCGCCGGGCAGCAGGACGTCCAGGACCTCGCCGACGTGTACTGCACCGCGGCCAGGGCCCGGCTCGCCGCACTGCTCCACCGGCGTCACCAGGAGTACGGGCCCGGCGCCGTCCACGACGCCGTCGCCCGGCTGGCCGGCACCCCGCCGACCGCGCAGGAACCGACCCACCCGACCCACGACGTGACCACCGCCGAAGCCCGCGGGACCGGCCGATGAGTGAGGAACCGACGATGACCGACACCCATGGGGCGGCCGGCCCGCACACCACCGGAGGCACGGGCGGCGCGGCCGTCACCGAACTCCCGCTCTCGGTCGGCCAGGAGGCCATGTGGATCTCCTGGCGGCTCGACCCCCGACAGTGGAGCCACATCATCCCCACCCCGTTCCGGATCGAGGGCACCCTTGCCCCCGACCGGCTGCGGCAGGCCGTCACCGCCCTCGGCACGGCCTACCCGCACCTGCGGGCCCGCGTCGCGGACGGCCCGGCGGGCCCGCACCTCACCTGGGCCGACGCGCCACCGATCCCGGTGACCGAACACACCGTCACCGGCGGCATGGAAGAAGCGGTCCGCCGCACCTGGCAACAGCCCTTCGACCTGACCAGCGGCCCCCTGGCCCGCGTCGACGTGCTGCACGGCGACGAGGGCAGCGTGCTGCTCATCGCCGTGCACCACCTCGTCCACGACGGGGCGTCCATCCTCCTGCTGCTCGACGCGCTGCGCGGGGCCTACGCCGGGCACGCACCGGCACCGGCCGACCACATCGGGCCGCTGACGGCCTACGCCCGGCGCTCGCGCGAGCTGGCCGACACTCCCGCCGGTGACGCCCAGCGCGCCCACTGGCGCACCGCGCTGGGCACCGGCACCACCTTCGAGCTGCCCGCCTCGGTGGACGAGCCCGGCTACACGGTCCTGAGCACCGAGGTGCCCGCCGCGCTGGTGCCCCGGCTGCGGGAGCGGGCCGGCGAGCTGGGAGTGTCCTACTTCACCGTGCTCCTCGGCGGCTACTTCGCACTGCTGCGGCGCTTCGCCGGCGAGGACGACCTGCTGGCGTCGATCCCCTTCCACGGCCGCTCCCGGCAAGAACTCCGCGACAAGATCGGCTACTTCGTCAACGCGCTGCCGATCCGCCGGCAGGTCCGCGGCACGGACAGCTACGCGGACCTCATCCGCACCCTGCGCGACGAGGTACGGGCCGCGACGGCCCACGGCGACCTGCCGCTGCCCGCGATCCTGCGCGAGGCCGGCCTCACCGGATGGCAGGCCCGCGCCCGCACCCACCAGACCGTCTTCCAGTACTGGCACGCCGGGCTGCGCGAGGACATCGACGTACAGCGCCTCGAACTGCGCGCGGCCGGCGCCCCGCACGGCGCCTCGTGCTTCCTGAGCCTGCTCGACATGGAAAGCAGCGCCGACTACACGCTCGCGGTCATGGTCCGGGAGGACAGCGCCGGCACCCACGTGCTGTGGAAGGACCCTGCCGGCGCGGTCGGCCGCACCCTGCTGGCGCTGATGGCACAGCACTACACCGAGGTGCTGACCGCGATCGCGGAGAACCCGCACGCCCTGGTGGCCACCCTCGGCGAGCGGGTCGCCACCACCGGAGGCCCGGTGAACGCCCGTGAGGCGGCCCGGCTGTTCGAGAACCACCCGGCGGTCATCCGGGCCGTGGTGACACCGACCGGCGGCGACGCCGACCTCGCGGCCCGCCTGACCCTCGACGAGGCCGCGGACCCTCGCGCGGTGACGGCCGCGGCGTCGGCCCTGCTGCGCGAGCGGCTCGGCGAGCGGGCGCCGCGGGTCCGGTTCGGCACGGCCGCCCCGGCCGCCCCCGACACCGGCCGGAGCGCCCCGGCGGACAGCACCACCACGGCCGTGCTGGTCGAGCTCTGGCAGGACGTCCTGGGCATCGACGGGATCACCGCCGACGACTCCTTCTTCGAACTCGGCGGCCACTCCCTGCTCGCCGTCGAACTCGTCGAGACGGTGTCCCGGCACTTCGGCGTCGACACCCCCGTACGCGTCCTCTTCGAGCACCCCCGGCTCAACGACTTCGCCACCCACCTCGACCGGCTGCGCGGCACCCCCGCGGCCCAGGACACCGAGCCGACGGAGGCACCGGACCCGGTCGGCACGGCCGGTGTGCCGGAGGCCGGCACGGCCGGTGTACCGGACGAGCGGCAGCCCTCGTTCCCCGCCTCCGGCTTCCAGGAGCGGATCTGGCTGGCCGAGCGGCTGGAGCCGGGCACCGCCGCCTACAACGTCCCGCTCGCCTGGCGCCTCGCCGGCGGGCTGGAAGCCGGCGCCCTCGGCCGCGCGCTGGCCCTGCTGGTGTCCCGGCACGAGATCCTGCGCACCTCCTTCGTGGAGCACGACGGACGCCTGCGCCAGGTCGTCGGCGCACCGTGGAACCCGCGACCGGACGTCCTCGACCTGCGCGGCCGCCACGATCAGGACGAGGCGCTCCAGGAGTGGCTCAACCGCCTGGCGCACCACGAGTTCGACCCCGCCTCCGGGCGGCTGCTGACCGCGGGCCTGGCCCAGCTGGACGAAGGCGACCAGGTGCTCTTCGTCTGCCTGCACCACCTGGTGTGGGACGGGGAGTCGGCCGCGGTCTTCCTGCGCGAGCTCGCCGACTGCTACGCCGCCGCCGACCCGGCCGCGACGCCGCCTCGGGCTCCCGCCACCGCGCCCGCCGGTACCCCTGCTGCCGCCCCCGCTCCGGAAGCGGTCCGCCCGGCCTCCGCGCACCAGGAACGCATGGGCTTCATCGACCACTTCGAACGCGGCGTGGTCTACGAGGGCCCGCCCGTCTACCACAACCTGCCGCTGTACGTGCGCCTCGCCCGGACGCCCGACCCTGCGCCCCTGCACGCTGCCGTGACCCGCGTCGAGCTGGCCCACGAAGCGCTGCGGACCAACCTGGTCCTCACCGACGGCCGGATCACCCAGCACGTCAGCACCGGACCCCGGCTGGCACCCCAGTGGCTCGACCCCCGGCCCGGCGACGGCGAAGCGGTGCCGGCGTCCCTGCGCGAGTGGGCGGCGAACCCCTTCGACCTGGCCACGGAACCGCTGCTGCGCATAGCCGTCCAGCCGTCCGCCGACGGAGGAGCGTGGCTGGCCCTGGCCGGCCACCAGGCGGTGGTCGACCGCGTCTCCCTGACCGTCATCGCCGAACAGCTGCTGTCCGCCCCCGACGGCCCGCCGGCCCCCGCGCGCAGCTACCAGGACTGGCTCGACAGCGTCGCGCCGGACCGCAAACAGCACGACCTCGCGGCACGCGCGCAGGAACTCGCCGGGGAGATCGACCCGCTCCGGCTGCCCGAACGCCGCCCGCGCCAGGCCGTGCACATCTACCAGGAACAGTCCGTCCCCCTGCGGCTGCCGGCCACCCTGCCCCTCGCCCGCTTCGCCCGTGAACAGGGGCTGAGTCAGGAGGAGGTGCTGCTCGCCGCCTTCACCGTCCTGCTGAGCTGGTACTCGGGTCAGGAGGAGATGGTGCTCGGCGTCGCCGACACCGGCCGCCGGGAGGGCGACGAGGAGATCGTCGGCCCGCTCGCGAACCTCCTGCCGCTGCGCCTGCGCGCCACGGCCGCGGCCCCCTTCCACGAGGTGGCCGCCGCGGCGGGCCACGCCCTCGGCCTCGCCCGCCGGCACCCGCTGGCGCCCTTCGACGAGCTCGTGGCACGCGTCGACCCCGACAAGGACATGAGCAGGACCGCGCTGTTCGACGTGTTCTTCTGCTACGCGGCCGGGGCGCGCACGCTCACCTGCCCCGACGGCACCCGCGCCGACCTCTTCGAGGAGGGCGGCGGCTACGGCAAGTACGACCTGACGCTCTTCCTGCGGCCCGACGGCCCCGCGCTGGACGGACGGCTCGTCTTCAACGACCTGTACTTCGACCCGGCACAGATCCAGCTGATGGCCGAGCACTACGCGCGGCTGCTGGAACAGCTGCTGGCCGCGCCCGAGCGCCCCGTCGGGGAGTGCGATCCGCTGACTGAGCGGGAGAAGCACACCCAGCTGGCGGTGTGGAACGCCACCGACGCCGACTACCCGCGAACCACCCTGCACGCGCTGGTCCGCGAACAGGCCGCGGCCCGCCCCCGGGCGGTGGCCCTCAGCCACGGGGAAGAGCGGCGCACCTACGCCGAACTGCAGTCCCGCGCCGAGCTGCTGGCCGACGCCCTGGTGGCGCACGGCGTCCGGCCGGGCGAACTGGTGGCCCTGCTGCTGCCGCGCGGAACAGCGCAGGCCGAGGCGATGCTGGCGGTCCTGCTGGCCGGCGCGGCCTACCTGCCGATCGACCCCTCGGTGCCCACCGAGCGCCAGGCGTTCATCCTCGCCGACTCCGGCACCCGCTGGGCGGTGACGGCCGACGCGCAGGACGCGGACCGCCTCGGCTTCACCGGAAGCGCGTGGACCGTCGATCAGCTCATGGCGCTTCCGCACGCCGCGGGAGCGGCGCTGCCCGAGACCGGCCCCGACTCGCCCGCCTACTGCATCTACACCTCCGGCACCACCGGACGCCCCAAGGGCGTGGTGGTCAGCCACCGCAACGCCGTACGGCTGATCAGCAACGACCGCTTCCCGTTCACCTTCGGCCCCGCCGACGTGTGGACCATGTTCCACTCGTACGCCTTCGACTTCTCGGTGTGGGAGCTGTTCTGCGGGCTGGCCCACGGCGGCCGGGTCGTCATCGTCCCCGAGGACACGGCGCGCGACGCACGGCAGTTCTGGGAACTGCTCGGGCGCGAGCGGGTGACCGTGCTCAACCAGACCCCCAGCGCCTTCCGGCAACTGCTCGCGGCGGAACGCGCGGTGGAGGCGGAGGCCGCGGCCCCGCTCGACCACCTGCGCTACGTGATCTTCGGCGGGGAGCAGCTCCACCCCGCCATGCTGGGCGGCTGGCTGGAGCGCCGCCCGCACGTGCGCATGGTCAACATGTACGGGATCACCGAGACCACGGTGCACGCGACCGTGCGGACCGTCACCCGGGCGGACGCGGACGCCGACCGCAGCGTGATCGGCACACCGATCCCGACCACGACCGTCCGCCTGGTCGACCCGCACACGGGCAAGCGACTGCTGCCGGTGGGAGCGGTCGGTGAGATCATGGTCGGCGGCGCGGGCGTCACCGGGGGCTACCTGAAGCGCCCCGAGCTGACCGCCGAGCGCTTCGTGCCCGACCCGTTCGGCGAGGGCACCCTCTTCCGCAGCGGTGACCTGGCCCGCTACCGCCCGGACGGCTCGCTGGAGTACCTGGGCCGCGGCGACTCCCAGATTCAGCTGCGCGGGTACCGGATCGAGCTCGGCGAGATCGAGTCCTGCCTGCGCGAGCACCCGGCCGTCGAGCAGGCCACCGTGCTGGTCGAGGACGACCGGCTCGTCGCCTACCTCCAGCCCGCGGGCGAGGTGCCGGCCGTGGCACAGCTGCGGCAGCACCTGGGGGCCAAACTGCCCTCCTACATGATCCCCGCCCGGTTCCGCACCGTGGCGGAGATCCGGCTGACCCCCAACGGCAAGCTGGACACGGCCGCCCTGCACGCCACCGGCGTGGCCCTGGAGAGCACCGGGACGGGCGAGCCGCGCACCGCCACCGCGCGGGCCCTGGCCGCCGTATGGGCCGAACTGCTGGCCGTCTCCTCGGTCGGCGCCGAGGACTCCTTCTTCGCCCTCGGCGGACACTCCCTGCTGGCCGTACGCCTGCTGAGCCGGATCACCCGCGAGTTCGGCCCCACCCTGCCGCTGCGCAGCCTGTTCGAGTGCCCCCGGCTGCAGGACTTCGCCGACCTCGTCGACGCCCAGGGGGGCAGCGCCCCCGCGACCGCCCCGCCCGCCGAGCGGGAACCCGCCGGTGACCTGCTGCCCGCCGCCGGCTTCCAGGAACGCATCTGGCTGGCCGAGCGCGCCGCCCCCGACGAAGCCCGCTACAACGTGGTGCTCGCCTGGCGGGCCCCGGGCGGCCTGGACACCGCGCTGCTGCGCCGGGCCCTGGCGGAGCTGACCCAGCGTCAGGAAATTCTGCGGACCGCCTTCGTGGAGCGCGAGGGCCGGCTGTGCCAGCTGGTCGGCGAGCCCTGGAGCCCCGAACCGGAGCTGCTGGACCTGCGCGCCGCCGCCACGCCCGACGCCGGACTGCGCACCTGGCTCGACCGGGCAGCGAACCGGCCCTTCGACCCCGCCTCGGGCCGGCTCCTGCGGGTGGCCCTGGCCGACACCGGCGGCACCGGCCACGTCCTGATGCTGTGCCTGCACCACCTCGTGGTCGACGGCGAGTCGGTCCCGGTGCTGCTGCGCGAGCTGGAACGGTGCTGGCAGGCCGCCGCGACGGGCCGGGAGGCCGAGCCGCCCGCCGTCCAGTACCGCGACTTCGTGGCGGACCAGGAGAGCGCGCGCCACAGCGCCCGGCGCACCGCCGACCTCGCCCACGGCGCGCGCCGGCTCGCCGGCGCCCCCGCACACACCCACCTGCCCGAGCCCGCGGAGACCGGACCCGACGGCGCGGTGGCCGTCCCGCTGCCCGCGGGCACCATGGCGCGGCTGCGCCGCCTGCAGGCCGAGCACGGCGTGTCCTGGTTCATGGCGGCCGCCACGGCACTGGCGGCCCTGCTGCACTCCTGGACCGGCCGGCCGGACATCACCTTCGGCGTGCCCGTCTCCACCCGTGACCGCGGCCGCTTCGCCGAACTGCTCGGCCCCTGCCTGGACCTGACGGTCCTGCGCTCCCGCCCCGCCGAGCACGGCACCGTACGCGACCTGTTGCAGGCGATGCGATCCGAGGTGCTGGACGTCTTCGAGCACCCCGACGCCCCGTTCGACGAGCTGGTGGAGCACCTGCGGCCCGAGCGGCTCCCCGGCCGGACGCCCTACGCCGACGTCGCCCTGAACATGAACCTGCTCAGCGGCCGCCGTACCGTACTGGGCACCAGCGAGCTGATCCCCCTGTTCTTCGACTCCTTCTGGGAGAAGGAGACCAAGTTCGCGCTGACCGTGACCCTCTCCGAGCAGGACGGCGTGCTGTCCGGCGCGTTCTCCTACCGCGGCCACCGCTTCGCGGCCGAGGACGTGCGCGCACTGGCCGGAGCCTTCGGCGCGCTGCTCTCCGAGCTGCCCGAGCTCCTGGACCTGCAACTGGACGAGCTCGGGCTGCCGGCCCCGGGCGCCGGCGCCCCGTCCCGGCCCGCACCGGTGCACGGGACCCGCCCGGAGGAGCCCGCCGCCATCACCCCGGGCGGCCGGATCCAGTACCGGGACTACGTCGCGGCCCAGGAGGCCCGCCGGGACAGCGCCGGGCGGGCCGCCGACCTCGCCTACTGGGCCGAACACCTCGCCGGAGCCCCGCCCTACCTGGACTTCCCCGCCCCCCGCGAGCCCGGGCCCAACGGCGCCGTGCCGATCCCGCTGGCCGAGGGTCTGCTGGACCGCTGGCGCCCCCTGCAACAGGAGCACGGCTTCACCCCGTACCTGACGGCCGCCACGGCGCTGGCAGCCCTGCTGCACCGCTGGACCGGCCAGGACGACGTCGTCTTCGCCGGCCCCCTCACCCACCGCGACGCCCCCGAGCTCGCCGAACTGCTGGGCCCGTGCCTGGACACCATGGCACTGCGCTCGCGCACCGCCGGGACCACCACGGTGCTCGACCTGCTGCACGCGATGCGCGGCGAACTCATGGGCGCCTTCGAACACCGCGGCGCGCCCTTCGAGGACATCATCGACCGCCTCAACCCTGCCCGCCGGCCCGGCCGCACCCCTTACGCGGACATCCAGCTGAGCCTGGAGAGCGCGGGAGGCGAGCCGCCCACCCTCGCGGGCCGCGCGCTCACCCCCTTCGCCTTCGACCGGCAGGGCGCCGGATTCATCGGCAAGCTCGGCCTGACCGTGGTCCTCACCGTGTGCGACGGCACGATGAGCGGCACGCTCACCTACCGCGGCGACCGCTACCGCCCGGCCGACGCCGCCCTGTTCGCCGAGCTCCTCGGCCGAGCGATGAACACGCTCCTCGACCACCTGCACGTCCCCATCGGCGAGATCGACCTGACCGGCACCGACCCGGTCCGACCGCACGACGGGGAGCGGGGCCCGGTCGCGGCACCCGTCACCACCGTGCCCGAACTGGTCGCCCGCCGGTGCGAGGAGCACCCGGACGCGCCCGCCGTCGAGACGGCCGCCGGCCCGCTCGACTACCGTCAGCTGGCCGAGCGGGCCACGGCCCTCGCCGACCGCATACGCCCGCACCTGCACGGCACCGAACCCGTGGTCGCCCTGGTGCTGGGGCGCGGCGCGGAACTGCCGGTCGCCATGCTGGCCGCCTGGCGGGCGGGCGCCGCGTTCTGCCCGATCGAGCCGGGGCAGCCCCCGGCCCGGGTCGACCTCATCCTGGACGACCTGGAGGCGTGCGCGGTCCTGACCGACGACCCCGCGGTGCGCGAGCGGCTGAGCGACGCGGGCCGCACGGTGCTCGACGTCACCGGACACGCAGCCACCGGGCAGCGCACCGCCGCATCCGCACTCCCGCCGCACGCCCCGGACCCGGAATCCCTGGCCTGCGTCATCTACACCTCCGGCACCACCGGCGAACCCAAGGGCGTCGCGGTCCGCCACCGCGGCCTCGCCCAGCTCGTCCTCTGGGGCCGCGAGTCCTTCGGCCTCGCACCGGGCGACCGGATCGGCCAGGTACTCAGCCCCGGCTTCGACGCCTCGCAGTGGGACATCTGGTCGGCCCTCACCTCAGGGGCCTGCCTGGTGCCGCTGGAGGGCCCGATGGTCGTCCCCGCCCTGCCGGGCTGGCTGGACGAGCGACGGATCACGGCCTGCATGGTCATGGCCCCCCTCGCCGAGGCGATGTGGACCGCCGGCACCCCCGCCCCCCGCCACCTGCGCCACCTCCTGGTCGGCGGAGCGGCCCTCACCATGTGGCCGCCGGCCGGACTCACCTACCGGGTACGGAACGTCTACGGGCCGACCGAGACCACGGTCCTGGCCCTGCACCACGAACTGACCGCCGACGGCGAGGGCCCGCTGAACCGGCTCGGCCGCCCGCTCGCGGGCTACACAGCCCTGATCCTCGACCCCCGGGGACGGCGCTGCCCCGCCGGAGTGGTCGGCGAGATCTGCGTGGGCGGCTCCGGCGTGGCCAGGGGCTACTGGCGACGCCCCGGCCTCACCGCCGAACGCTTCCTGCCCAGCGGCCCGGACGGTGCCCCCGGGCCGCTCTACCGCACCGGCGACCTCGGACGCCGGCTGGCCGACGGAACCGTCGAATACCTCGGCCGCGCCGACCGGCAGGTCAAGATCCGCGGGTACCGGATCGAGCCGGGCGAGATCGAGTCCGTCCTGCTGGAACAGCCCGAGGTGGCCCAGGCGCTGGTCCACGCGGACCCCCGGCGCTCACCGTCCCTGGTGGCCTACCTCGTGCCCCGGGCGGAGCCGCGCCCGGGCACCGCGGAAGTGGCCCGGCGGCTGCGGTCCCGCCTCCCCGCCTTCATGGTCCCCGAGGCTGTGATCTGGCTCGACGCCCTGCCGCTGAAGTCCAACGGCAAGGTCGACGAGGCCCGGCTGCCGCGCCCGCGGCGCGAGGACCTGGGTGCCCCCGCGGCCTGGGTCGCGCCCGAGGCGGGTCTCGCGCAGCGGATCGCCGAGGTGTGGTCGCACGTGCTGGGCCTGGCCCGGGTCGGCGCCCACGACAACTTCTACGACCTCGGCGGCAACTCGCTGCTCCTGGCCAAGCTGCACAGCCAGTTGAGCGCCGCACTGGGCCGGGACCTGCCGATCTCGCAGCTGTTCGAACACCCGACGGTCGCGGCCCTCGCGGACGCGCTCGCCGACCGCGCGCAGCCGGACGCCCGGCCGCTGGACGGCCCGGGCGCCAAACGGGTCGACATGCGCGAGCGGGCGGCCCGGGCCAGGACCGCGGCCGCCGCTCTCCAGGCGCAACGCCGCCGACGGTGACGGCGCCCCCGCCCGGCCCGTGCCACCTCTGCGTGCCCTTCCCGGGCACGGCGGCACGGGCCGGGCGGGGCGTCCGGGCATCAGGATTCCATCCATCGAAAGGGACGCCATGGGGTCGACGACTCCCACCACTCCACCGGCCCGGACGCCCGAAACCGGCCGTTCGAGCACCCTGCGCACGCTGCTGTGCGCGGAAGTACTGTCGATGACGGGGTCCCAGTTGAGCGCGGTCGCGCTGCCGTGGTTCGCCCTGCAGAGCACCGGCTCGCCCGCCGCGATGAGCAAGGTGATGGCGGCCCAGATGGTCGCCGTCGCCCTGTTCGGCCTGCTGGGCGCGACCCTGGCCGGCCGGCTGGGCCCCCGGAAAGTGCTGGTGTTCTCCGACGCGGCCCGCGGACCGCTGATCGCCCTGGTGCCGATCCTGCACGCGGCCGGCCTGCTCACCATGCCGGTGTTCATGGTGCTGCTCTTCGCGGTCGGCTCCTTCTTCGCCCCGTACGTGGCCAGCCAGCAGGCCGTCCTGCCCGCGCTCGTCGGGGACGACGAGGCACTGCTGAGCAAGGCCAACGCCCGGCTCCAGGGCGCCACCCGCCTGACCATCCTGCTCGGGCCGCCGGCGGCCGGACTGCTGATCGCCGTGATGGGAGCGCCCGCCGTCCTGCTCCTGGACGCGCTCAGCTTCACGGCGTCCGCGCTCCTCCTGCGCCGGGGCCTGCCACGCGGCCTGCCCCTCGCGCCGGCCCCGCGCCGCGGCCGGCTGCGCGACAGCCTGGCCGTACTGGTCAAGGACAAGCTGCTGGGCCGCTGGACACTGGCCCAGATCCTCGGCGAGAGCGCCTGGCAGGCCCTGTTCGCCCTGATCCCGGTCTTCGTCCTGCTCAGACACGGCTCGTCGGCCCTGTCCGGAGTGCTGCTGGGAGCGTTCGGCGGCGGCGCCCTGCTGGGCACCCTCCTGGTCGGCCGCGCGCTGCGCAGGATGTCCAGCATGCGCCTGGCCGTCCTCGGCCGGGCCGGCCAGGGCATCGCCTTCCTGGCGCTGATGCTCCCGCTGGGACCGGCCTCCCTGGCGGTCTTCCTGGCCGTGGTGGGCCTCCTGAACGGCTTGTCGAACGCGCCGATGGTGGCGATACGCACCGCGGCGATCCCCGCGCCGCTGCGGTCCGCCACCCTCACCGTGATCGCGGCCGGCGGGCTGTGCGGCGGCACGCTGGGCCTGGCGGCCGTCGGCACCGCGGTGGAATCCGCGGGCCTCGCCCGGACGTTCGCGGCCCTGGCCCTCGTCCAGGCGTGCGGAGCCGTGCTCTTCCTCACGGGTGCCGCGGCCGCGTCGCGATCGAAACCCACCACGGCCTGAGCGGGGTGCCTCCGGCGGATCACCGGCTCGGGGCACCGGGCGGCACCGAGGTGCCGCTGCGCGCGCCCGGCCCGCAGCGGACAGGCCCCGCGGAAGCCGGACCGCGCCACCGCCGGGCGGCCCCTCGCCCGGCCGGTGCCCTCCGCGGGCCACGGGCGGTGCCCGGCCCGAAGGAAGCGAGCGCCCCCGCACTCGCCGTGCCCGGCGAAGATCGCCGAAGCCGTGCCGCCCGCCCAGGCCCGGGCCCGGGCGGGCGATCGGCCCGGCGCGAGCAGCGCATACGCCCCGCCCGGGGGGCCGCACCGGGTGACCCCGCTGCACCGGGTGGTCACCGTGCGGGAGCGGTTCCTGACGACCGCCGCCCGCATCGGTGACGCCCTCGGTCGGCGGCAACCCGCTGGGGACCGTCCGGGCCCTGAAGGACAAGTCGCTGATGCGGCAGCGGTGCGAGTCCCTCGGCGGCACCGGCACCGTGCTCGGCCGCGGCGTCGGCGACCGGGAATGGGCCGACGCCCTGGCCCGGGCGGCTGAAGACCGGTACATCGTCCAGGAGCTGGTCACCCCGAGCCCCGAGGCGTTCCCCGACCCAGGCAGCGCGGACGGACGCTCCCCGTGGGCACTGAACTGGGGCGCCTTCCTCATCGGCCGGCAGTACGCGGGCGCCTTCCTGCGGGGCCTGCCGGCCGGCCGGGCCGACGTGATCTCCTTCGACAACAAGGCCTACGCGGGGTGTGTCTTCCAGGCCCCCGACCGGGCGCCGGCCCCGCGCACACCGCGAGTTGACGAGGTGTGGCGTCACTCACCGCCGCCGCCGAAGCGGGTGCGGCTGTCATAAGGTGACCCCCGTGACGAGACATATCGCGTTCGAGCGGCTGCACAACTTCCGTGATCTGGGCGGCTACCGGGCCGCCGGCGGCCGCACGGTCCGCTGGGGCCGGCTGTTCCGCTCCGACTCGCTGGGCAAGCTGCGGGGCCGGGACCGGGAGCGCTTCCTCGCCCTGGGCATCCGCACCGTGATCGACCTCCGGTACCCGTGGGAGATCGAACGCAGCGGACGCGTCCCGCACCACGAGGGGCTCGCCTACCACAACCTGAGCACCGAGCACCGCCCGTACGACCAGGCGGGCCTGGGCCCCGACGTCGAGCCCGCGCGTTTCCTGGCCGACAAATACCTTGAGGTCGCCCACGACGGTGTCGAGGAGCTCCGGCGCGCGCTGGAGCTCATCGCCGGCGACTCCGCGCCGCTGGTCTTCCACTGCCACTCCGGGAAGGACCGCACCGGCCTGCTCGCCATGCTGGTCCTCGACCTGCTCGGGGTGCACCAGGACGACATCGTCGCCGACTTCGCCCTGACCGGGCTGGCCACTGAACGGCTGGTCGCCGAGTGGCACGCCAACTACCCCGACCGCACCCTCAGCTGGCCGGGCTACGGCCGCGCCCCCGCCGAGATCATGCGGCTCTTCATGGCCGACCTGACCGCGCGGTACGGGTCGGTCCGCGGCTACGCCGCCGAGCGGCTCGCCGTGGACGACGCGCTGGTGACGGCGCTGCGCGGGCAGCTCCTTACCTCCGAGCCCACGGAGGGGGAGGCAGCGGCCTGAGGCCGCCGCACGGACTCCTGTCCCCCGGCCCCCACCGGGGGACAGGGAACATCCGCCCGCGCCGACGTCCGCCACGCCCGAAGAAGGGTGGTGGCCGTCACCGCCTCCGGATGCGGCCGGACGGCTCCGGGCGGACGCTGGAGGTATGTCCGCCAACTCCGCGCACACCCGGGTCACGGTGCACCCACCGACGCCGTCGGGCGGCCGGCGGGTGACGGTCGGCCGGGAGGTCCTGGGCACCGCGTACGGCGTGATCGACGTGCTGGAGTTCCTGCGCCGGGCCGGCATCGACCCGGACGACGTACGGCTCGAAGACTCGCCGCTGATCGAATGGACCGGCGGAGGCCCCGGCGCCTGGTCGTGAGCGGGCCGTCCGCCGCCCGCACCGCGGGCGGGCACAGTCCCAGGTCACGGGCAGTGTCCGCCCGGTGCCGCACGTGCTCGCGTGGCGGATACCGCTCTTGCGCGGGTAGCCCGTGAGTTCGTCGAACGGGACGGCCCGGCCGCCGCAGGGGCGGAAATAAAGGTGACTGCCGACCACTGAGGTGGCCGGCTCTCCCGCGCGGTCGAAGCCCCGCGCTCACCCCGTCCGGGCGGGCTCCGGCTCATCGGCGGCCGGTGTTGCCCGCCGCAGTCTCCGCGCCGTCCACAGGCCGGCGAGGGCCGCCGCCGCGGCCCAGCAGCCCGCCCACCCCAGGGCCGCCCGCGGCCCCCACAAGTCCACCACCTTGCCCGCCGTCGCGGAGCCCAGGGAGATGCCCAGGCCCATCGAGGTGGTCACCAGGGCCATGCCCTCGGTGAGCCGGTGCCGGGGCACGTAGCGCTCGACGGCCGAGAACCCGGCGATCAGGGCCGGGGCCATCGTCAGCCCCAGCAGGACCGCCGCGGGGAACAGGAAGGCCACCCCGGGCGCGACGGCGAACAGCAGCGTGCCGCCCGTGAACAGCGGCAGCGTGGCGGCCAGCCGGCGCTCCGGCGGTGACGACCACGGGCGGGCGCCGTACCAGAGACCGGCCACCGCACTGCCCAGCGCGAGCAGGCCGAGGACCCAGCCGCTCGCCGCCTTCGCGCCGTGCTCGTCCGTGAACGCCACGACCCCCAGGTCGATGATGCTCCCGGCCGCGCCCACGGCGATGAACGTGAGCATCAGCAGGGGCAGGCCGGGAGCGGTCAGCGCGGTGCCGGGCGCGTGCCGCCCCGCGTCCGCGACCGGCGGCTCGGTGCCCCGCTGGAGGGCCAGCGCCGTCTGCCCGGCGACCGTGCAGACCAGGGCCAGCACCAGCCCCGCCATCGGGTCGACCCCGGTGACCAGCACGGCCACCGCGATGGGACCGGCGACGAGGATCACCTCGTCCACCACCGACTCGAACGCCAGGGCGGCGTGCAGCAGCGGCGGCGAGCCCCGCAGCAAGTGGCTCCAGCGCGCCCGCACCAGCGATCCGATCGCCGGCATGGTGCCGCCGGACAGCGCGGACAGCAGCAGCAGGCTCCACGCGGGGCCGTCCAACTGGACGGCGGCGAGGAACCCCGCCCGGCTCGCCGCGTTGGCGAGCGTGGTGACGGCGAGCACCCTGCTCTGCCGCTGCCGGTCCACGCGGCGGCTGAGCAGGGGGCTCACCACCGAGTACGTCAGCGCGTACGCGGCGGAGACCAGACCGGCCAGGCCGTACGAGCCCGTGACCGAGGAGACGAGGAACACCGTGCCCAGCACCGTCATCAGGTGCGCCAGCCGGGCCACGAACCCGGCCGCGGTGAAACCGGGCGCCCCGGGGACGGAGAGGATCTTGCCGTAAGGGTTGTCCATGGTGTCCGCAGCCCGTCGATAGCCGGCCGGCCGGTGGCCCGTCCGTGGTCGGTGAGTGGCCCGTCAGTAACCTGCCAGGTCGCCGGTGTCCTTGTCACGTGTCGCTACGAGAAAGCTGCGTTCGAAGGTGAGCACCACCTCTCCGGTCGACTTGGTCCCGGTCGTCCGGCAGCCCACGATGCCCTCTCCCGGGCGGCTTCGGGACAGGCGCTTGGAGAGGATCTCGCTCTCCGAATAGAGGGTGTCGCCGGCGAACACGGGGGCGGGCAGCCGGATGTGCTCCCACCCCAGGTTCGCTACGGCCCGCCCGCTGGTGCTGCGCGCCGCCATGCCGCCCACGATGCTCAGCGTCACCAGGCTGGAGACCAGCGGGCGGCCCCACCGGGTCCCGGCGCAGTACGCCGCGTCGATGTGCAGCGGCGCGGCGTTCATGCTGAGCATGCTCATCAGGACGTTGTCCATCTCGGTGACGGTGCGGCCCGGCCGGTGTTCGAAGACGTCACCGACGGTGAAGTCCTCGTAGGAGAAGCCCACTTGCTCGCGGTACCGCTGCTCGCCCACCAGCCGGTAGCCGGTGATCGCCGGTTCGTCCATGATCTCCGTCTCTCCCTTTCTCTCCCTCGGCGGTTTCGGCTCTCCTCCCGCCCGCGGCTCAGAGGCCGGCGCCGGTGACGTCCTTGACGTCCTCGACGAAGGCGGCGATCTGCTCCCGGCCGAGGTCCGCCCGGAGCATGATCCGCAGACCGGCCTCGCCGCGCGGGACGATCGGGAAGAACACCGCGGAGCTGTAGTAGCCGCGCCGGTACAGCTCGGCCGAGAGTTTGACGGCCCGGTCGCCGTCCCCCACGTCGATCCGGCGCACGGGCAGGCCGTTGCCCGCGTGCGCGGTGGGAAACAGCTCGTCGAAGTAGTCGATGTTGCTCTGGTGGCGACGCTGGAGGTCGCCGAGCTCGGGGGAGCGGTGGAGCGCGGCGGAGGCGAGGGCCGCGCCGACGATCGGGATCTCCATGTTCGACGACCAGCCGACCGGCCCCGCGTGGCGCATGAGCAGGCTCTGGGCCCGCCGGTCGCCCAGCATCGCCACCGCCCCGCTGCCGCAGCCGAACCCCTTGCTCAGGGTTGCCACGATGATGGTCAGGGGATCGACGCCCAGGTGGGAGCGGACGTACCCCTCGCCATGTTCGCCGAAGATGGACAGGCCGTGGGAGTCGTCCAGGTAGAGGAAGAGCCCGTAGCGCTCCTGGAGGTCGCGCAGCCCGTCCAGGGCGGCGGCGCCGCCCATGGAGTACGCGCCGTCCGCGACGTAGGCGACGTTCGGATACCTGCGGCAGACGTCCTCGAGGTAGTCGAGGTCGTTGTGCGGGCTGGTCAGCACCAGGGTCTCGTCCGCGCAGATCGGCTTCACGTACGCCATGGAGAAGTGGCACATCCGGTCGAAGACCATCACGCGCGGGCCGCCCGGGGCGAGGTGGCCGGAGGCCAGGAGCGGCAGGATGCCGGCGGTGAGCACGCTGCAGGTGACGCCGGGGAGGATGAACGCGCCGAAGAGTTCGCCGAGTTCTTCCTCCAGGCGGAACAGCAGGTCGTGCCGGATGCGCGTGTTGGCCAGCGAGAGGCCGAGGCTGCGGGCCTCCTCCAGTGCGTCGATCGCTCCCTGCACCACCTTGGGGTGGTAGTTCAGACCCAGGTAGGAGCACGAGCACATGTTGATGAATTCATGACCGGTCTCGCGGACGATCAGCCGGTTGTTGGATTCCGCTTCGACGTGGATGTCGATCAGGCCGTGGTCCGCGGCGGCCTGCCAATAGGGGTCGGAGGAGGCCAGCAGTTTCTCGCTGTTGCGGTACTTCCGGGGCCCTTGCCAGTTCTGGATTCCGTGCGTTTCGATGCTCACTGCTGACTCCCGCTTACCGAGGGAAGGGCGGAGGGTTCGGTCGTTCCGAATTCTTCGATCAGCCGCCGGGCCGCCTCGAAGAAGGGGGTGCCCACCATCGCGCCGTCCACGACGGCGATGCCGTCGCCGCCGGCCCGGCCCGCCGCGACGACCCGGCGGGCCTTCGCCAGCAGTTCGGCGTCGGGCGAGAAGGCTTCGTTGACGGCGGAAACCTGACGGGGGTGCACGGCGATCTTCCCGCTGAACCCGAGGTCCCGCGAGAGCGCTGCCTCGTACTTCAGCCCGGCGGCGTCGGCGAACGCGAAGAAGGGGGCGTCCACCGCGTCGATGCCCGCGGCACGGGCGCTGTTGACGAGCCGGGCGCGGGCGTGGAGCAGGGGATCCCAGGCGAGCCGGGCCCCTATGTCGAAGGAGTAGTCGGCCGCACCGAAGATCAGCCCGCGCAGCCGCGGTGACGAGGCGGCGATCCGGCCGGCGTTCTCCAGCCCCCGCGGCGTCTCCACCACGGCGAAGAACCGGGTCTCGGGGCAGGAGCCGTGCAGGACGCGTTCGACGATCTCGATGTCGCGCGCCGACTCCACCTTCGGGATCACGACGACGGCCGGTTTGACGGCGTAGTTCCGCAGGGCCAGCAGGTCCCGCAGCCCATCGGGCTCGGTGACGGAGTTGATGCGTATCCCGCAGCGGGTGGCCGCGGCCGAGGGGCCGGTGAAGAACCACTCGGCCCGCCGGCGTGCCTCCGCCTTGTCCCGGTGCGGAATCGAATCCTCTAGATCTACGACACACATATCGGCGCCCGAGTGGTGGCTCTTCGGGTACCGGTCCACGTCCGACGCCGGTGTGGACAACAGAGAACGGCAATAACGGGTGTACTTCATGAGCAGGTCTCCGACCCGACTGATGACGTTATCGAGGCACCGGTACCGCCACGTCGCACGGGCTCTCCGGAATTCATCCTTCGGTTTTCCGGAGTGAGGGCGGGCGCGGTGGGCGGTAATGTGACGGTGGTGCCGGACCACGACCATAACCGTCGCGGAGGGGATTTGTCGCTCTCTATTTTTCCGGTAGGGCCGTTGTGTTCTGGCGCAATAAAACCGCCTGCCTCATAAGGATTTCCGAGGTGTCTGGCGCCCCGCGCGCGCACCGGTGGGGCGCGCAATTCGGCGCCCCGGGCGCGCAGTCGCGCTCCGGCCTGGACGTGGCGGAGACGCGTGCCACTCATGCCGGGGCGGCGGTCACCCAAGTGACCGCCGCCCACGCATGGTTCAGGTGGTGGCCGTGAGCTGTCCGATGCGTTCGGGGAAGCTGGGCTCGGGCAGGGGCAGGTCGACGTCGTCCACGTCGTCGAGCGCGTCGGGGACGTAGGCGATGACGGCGTTCGCGGCCGCGGAGAACGTGTCGGCACCGGTGTCGCGGAGGTGGTCCAGCAGGAGCAGGGCGGCGTCCAGGTCGGTGCGGTCCTCGGCCTCGGGGGCCTGGGGGAGGAGCGGTTCGAGCCCCGCCTGGTGGTGCCAGAGCTCGGCTTCCTCGCGTTCGCCCAGTGCCATGTGGTGGAGGTAGAGGCAGCAGGCGGCACCGCGGTTGCCGGCGCCGGCGGCGAACTGCCACCAGAACTGGGCCGACTGGTCGCGCTCGGCGAGCTGCAGCACGCACCCGAGGACGAGCGCGCCGTCGGGTTCGAGGATCCGGTGGGCGAGGAACTCCCCGAGCTTGGGGAGGTCCTGGGTGACCACGGTGCGGCACAGGGTGCGCAGCTGATGGCGGTAGGCCCGGTGCGTCAGCCGGCTGCGGTCCGCCGCCCGGGCGGCGGCCGTGCGGGCGGGCGCCATCTGGTCGTCGAACGTCAGGGCCCCGTGCCACATCCGGGCGGAGATGCGCGCGGTGAGGCGGGCCTGGGCCCTGGCGGTGTCGGTGAGGGTATAAGGGCGGTGCTGCTGGCGGACGCGGGCCAGGGCACGGTCGAGCAGGTGATCATTCATTGTCGTCCCGGCCTTCCCGGGCGGTGGTGTCGTGGTCGTAGCCGAGGGCCTGGCGCAGGCGGTGGCGGGCGAAGCGGGCGGTGGAGCGGACCCCGCCGGAGGTCGTGCCCATGATGTCGGCGACCTGGGCGACGGTGTGGCCCAGGCAGTACAGGAGCACGATCACGTCGTGCTGGCGCTCGGGTAAGGCCCGGATGGCCTGGTAGACGGCGAGACTGTGTTCGAGCTCGCCGATGGGGTCGACCGCGTGGCGCAGGGCGGTCGTCTCGAAGGCGGCGGTGTCGATCACGGTGGGGCGCTTGTCCCGGGCCCGGGCGCAGTCG
Source organism: Streptomyces sp. NPDC046215 (assembly GCF_040646215.1). Classification (NCBI taxonomy): domain Bacteria; kingdom Bacillati; phylum Actinomycetota; class Actinomycetes; order Kitasatosporales; family Streptomycetaceae; genus Streptomyces; species Streptomyces sp. NPDC046215. The sequence continues at coordinate 48,910 of NZ_JBEYZW010000042.1, forward strand.
AAGGTGCGGTTGCGCACGACCGCCCAGGCGTAGGCGTTGGGCGCCTCCAGCGTCAGGATCCGGTTCCAGGACATGAAGAGCTGCTCGAAAGCCTGGTCCACCGCTTCCTCCGCGTCGTGGCGGTTGCCGAGGACGACCTCGGCCCAGTGCACGTAGTGGCCGCGGTAGAGCTCGTGGAAGGCCCGGTAGTCGGCGGGCAGGGTGGTCATCGGGATGGCAGCGGTACGGCGCGGGAGATGGCTCATCGCACCCCTCCGCGCCGGCGCGCACGCGGCGGGTGGGGCCGGCGCAGTTCGCTCAGGCCGATCCGGACGCCCACCGCCGTGGCGCGCCGCAGCAGGCACCGGAGGTCGCCGCCGAAGACACGTGCGGCCACCACGGCGGCGAGCAGGTCTGTGAGATGTGCATTCACGAAAGAGGAAACCCCTCCAGTCGGGACGGACACGGTGGAGGCGTCCCCTCGTCGTCCTCCGCTATAGAAGCGGTCGACGGAGCCCGAACGTGCAAGGGACGAAGGTAAAGAATCAAGGAAGGCACCCATCCGCTTAAGCCTCGAAGACGTATGCGAATCGCCGGGCGGGGCGGGTGCGCCGGCGGGTCTCAGCCCGCGGCCGCCCGCACGAGCCTCAGGTACCGGTCCCAGTCCCAGTGCGGCCCGGGGTCGGTGTGGTCCGTGCCCGGTACCTCGGAGTGGGCGACGATGCGGGACCGGTCCACCGGAATCGCGTAACGGGCGCAGATCCCGGCCGTGAGCCGGGCCGAAGCCGTGTACATGGCTTCCGTGAAGTCCCCGGGCCGGTCCACGTACCCCTCGTGCTCGATGCCGACGCTGCGCTCGTTGAACCGCCGGTTCCCGGAGTGGAAGGCCACGTCCAGCTCGCGGACGGTCTGAGCGACGCGTCCGTCCTTGCGTACGACGTAATGGGCGGCCGCCCGGTGCAGAGGATCGCGGAAGACCCGGAGGGCGTCGCCGTAACTGCCCTGGACCACATGGATGACGACCAGGTCCACGGTGTAGTCGGCCGGCCGCCGCGCCCGCCGCCAGTTCGCCGATGAGGCGGCGTGCCACTCGGCGCCCGCGTGGTCGAGCTCCCCGTCCCTGCGCGGCTTCTCCCGTCCCGAGGCGCGCCACCACCACCGCGCGAGCTCGTCCCGCCCGGCGTACCCCGCCGCGCCCGCCACCGCCGCGGCACCGCCCCCGAGCAGCAGCCCGCGCCGGCTGATGCCCCGGGGTCGCTCCCGTTCGTGTTCCATCTGTGCCCCCTGGGACTGCGGCGCGCCCGTGCTCCGTTCTGATGCGGACACGCGTGCGACACCTTCGCCGGTTCCCGGGCCGGCCCGCGGAGCGCCGGCGCGTAGCCGCGGCCCCGGGGCCTCAGGAGCCCAGGACCTCGGGGTTGGCGCAGTGGGCCAGCGGCTCGCCGCGCAGGAAGCGGCCCACCTCGCCCGCCACGATCCGGGCCGCCTTGCGGGCCACCTCCTGGCTCGCGCCCGCGATGTGCGGGGTGAGCACGACGCCGGGCGTGGACAGCAGCCGGGCCCCGGCCGGGACCGGTTCGGTGGGAAAGACGTCGAAGCCGGCCCCGGCGAGCTGGCCCGCGTCCAGCGCGTCGCACACCGCCTCGTAGTCCAGGAGCGCGCCGCGCGCGCAGTTGACCAGGACGGAGCCGCGCGGCATGGCCGCGATCTCCGCCCGGCCGATCATGCCCTTGGTCTCCTCGGTCACCCGCGCGTGCAGGGAGACGATCCGGGATCGGCTCAACAGCTCGTCCAGGGAGACCAGTTCGGCGACGCCCCCGACCGCCTCCTCGCGCACGTACGGGTCGTGGACCAGCACCCGGGCACCCATGGCGCCCAGCACCCGGGCCACCCGCGAGCCGATCGCCCCGAAGCCGACCAGGCCGACGACCGAACCGTTGATCTCGATGCCGCAGTTGTCGTAGTCGTAGTAGTCGCCGCGCCAGATGCCCCGCTTCAGGTCGGTGTGGACGTCGCCGACGCCCCGGGCGGCGGCCAGCAGCAGGGCGAGGGTGTGCTCCGCCGTGGCGACGGCGTTGCGGCCGGGCGCGTTGCAGACGGCGACGCCGTGCCGGGTGGCCGCGGCCAGATCGGCGTTGACCGGGCCGCCACGGCTGACGCAGTACAGCTCCAGACCGGGGCAGGCGGCCAGGACCCGCTCGGTCAGGGGTGCCATCTGCGTGACGCAGATCCGCGCGCCGCGCAGCGCCTCGATCAGCTCCTCCTCCGTTCCGGACGCCTCGTCGACATCCGCGACGGGCCCGAAGGGGACGTGCGGCCAGGGCAGCGTCAGCTCGCGCACGTCCAGGTCGGCGCCCGGAACGGCGGCGCGCAGCTCACCGGTGAGCAGGCGGGGCAGGACGAAGTGGTCGCCGGCGGCGAGGACAGTGGTGGTCACGGCAGTACTCCGAAGGGTCGGTCGAGTCCGAGAGGTTCAGTCGAGGCCGGGGGTGAGGGGGACGTTGAGCCGCAGCAGGGACGCCCGGCCCCCGCTCAGCCGCAGTTCGGTCAGGGCCCCGTTCTCCAGGGCCGGGAACACCTGCCGGTAGTGGGACAGCGGGATGCCGAGCAGCTCGCACAGCACCAGGCGGACGAGGGTGGAGTGCGCCACCACCAGGACGCGGCCGTCGGGAAGGTCCCGCGCGACGTCCCGCAGGCAGTCGACACCCCGCGCGGCGGCCGCCACGGGGTCCTCGCCGCCGGGCAGGTGGTGGGCCACCGGGTCGTCGAGGAACGCGGCCAGCTCGGCCGGGAACTCCGCGGCCATCTCACGGCGCGTCAGCCCGTCGCCGCGCCCGAAGTCCACCTCGTACAGCCGCTCGTCCACGCGCGGCGACAGGCCGAGTGCGGTCGCGGCCGGCTGTGCCGTGAGCCCGGCCCGGGACAGCGGCGAGCACAGCACGGCGTCCAGCCGCTGCCCGGCCGCCCAGACGCCGAGCGCCGCGGCCTGCCGGCGGCCGAGGCCGGTGAGGGGGACGTCGGTGCGGCCCGCGTAGCGGTTCTCCGCGTGCCACTCGGTCTCACCGTGGCGTACGAGGACGAAGTCGGTCACTGCTCTGCCTTTCTGCGCGCGTGCTCCGCCACGGCGGGGTCCAGCCGGCCGCGCCGGGTCAGTTCGTCGACGAAGTCGAGGTAGCGGGGGACCAGGCGGGCCGTGCGGGCCGGATCCGGACGCAGCTCCTCCCGCACCCGCACCATGGTGGCCGCGGCCTGCTCCAGGCCGGCGCCCGACGCGGTCGCGGCGAGCACCGCCATGCCCGTGGCGCTCTCGGCCTGCTCGGGCAGCCGGACGGGGCGGCCCAGGACGTCGGCGCGCAGCTGGGACCAGTAGCGGTTGCGGGCGCCGCCGCCGGTGAGCGTGAGCGGGCCGCCGACGGGGGCGCCGAGGTGGTCGAGGTAGTCGAAACAGAGCCGTTCGACGCAGGCCACGCCGAGGAGGAAGGCGTGGAAGCGCTCGGCCGCACCGGAGGGATCGCCCAGGACGAAGGCGGTGGCGTCGGGCGCGCGGAACGGGAAGCGCTCGCCGCCGGCCCCGGCCAGCGGATAGGCGACGGCGGTCGACCCGGACGCGGCGGCCCGCCGGGTGAGGGCGTCGAGATCGGCACCGGGGAAGCACCGGGTGAGCACCCCGGCACCGCTGCTGGACGCCCCGCCGGGCAGCCACATGCCGCCGGGCCCGCGGTGGCAGTAGACGACCCCGCCGGGGTCGCGGACCAGGTGGGGACTGGCACCCTTGAGGACCAGGGTGGTGCCGAGGACGGAGTTCCAGGCGCCCGGGGTGAGGGCACCGGCGCCGATCTGGGCGGCACACCCGTCCGTCATCCCGGCGACGATCGGCGTACCGGCCGGGATGCCGGTGACACCCGAGGCGTCGGCGCACACCGTGCCGATGACCGTGCCCGGCCGCACCACCTCGGGCAGCAGGGCGGCCGGGACACCGAGCGCGCCCAGTTCCGCCTCGGGCCAGCGCTCGTCCACGAGGTGGTAACCGGTCTTCAGGGCGTGGCTGGCATCGCTCGCGAGCTGCCGCCCGGCCAGCCGCCACGTGATCAGGTCGACCTGGTGCAGCAGCCGGGCACCGGCGGGCGGCGGACAGTGGTCGAGCAGCCACAACAGCTTCGGCAGGGCCCAGGACGGCTGCATGGAGCGGTAACCCAGCTCCTGCCACACCTCGCCGCCGGCCGCGTCGACCCGCTCGGTGTACGCGCGGGCACGCCCGTCGTCGTACATCAGCCCCGGGGTCAGCGGCCTGCCCCGGCCGTCGGCCAGGAGGACGGTCCCGGAGGTGCCGTCGAGGGCCAGGCCGCGGATCCGCTCCGGGGCGATGCCGGTGAGGGCCTCGCGGCAGGCACCGGCGAGGGCGGACCACCACTGCTCGGGGTCCTGCTCGTGGCGCACGCCGTCGCGGTGGCCGGTCAGGGGGCGCGAGGCGGCGGCGAGCAGCCGGCCGGCGCCGTCCACCGCGACCACGCGGGCGCTCTGCGTGCCGAGGTCGAGCCCGAGGTGGACGCCGTCGGGATCGAGAGGGCCGGGGGAGCGGGGGGAGCGGGCGTCAGACATGCGTGACCTTCGGAGCGGTGGGGGCGGTGGGGGAGGGGAGCGGCGGTGCCCAGCCGAGGGAGCGGGCCGCGCCGCGCCAGGCGAGGAAGGACGCGTGGAGCTCGTCGTAGAACGCGCTCCGCCCGGGGTCGGGCTCCCAGCTCGCGCGCATTCGCACGTACGTGGCGGCCGCGCTGTCCATGCTGCTCTCCGCCCCGCTGAGCACGAGCCCGGTGAGGAACGCGCCCTTGGCGCCCAGCTCGGTGTCGGTGCTGCGGGCCGTGGGCACCCCGGTGACATCGGCGATCAGCCGGCACCAGTCGTCGCTGACCGAGCCCCCGCCGCACAGCCGCAGTTCGCGGACCGCGGCCCCCGAGGCCTGGAGGCAGTCGCGCACCACCATCGACAGGCCCTCGAAGACGGCACGGGCGAGATCGGCGCGCGTGTGGTGCAGGGAGAGGCCCCAGAACGCGCCGCGGGCCCCCGGGTCGAGGAACGGAGCGCGCTCACCGGCCGGTGAGAGATACGGCAGGAACGCCACCCCGCCGGCGCCCGGGCGCGCGCCGAACGCCAGCTCACCCAGGGCCGAAGGCCCGTCGGCACCGAGGACGCGCGCCGCCCAGTCCAGGACCTCGGTACCGGACAGGGTGGGGTAGGCGCGCAGGATCCGGCCCCGGTCCCCGTAGGCGATGCTGATGCCGCACGGCTCGCCGCCGGTGTCCACCTGCGGGGTGACGACCTCCGTGCACAGGGTGGTGCCGAGGATGGCGCACGCCTGGCCCACGCCCGCGACGCCGGCGCCGCGGGCGGTGGCGGCGACGTCGTAGGGGGCCATGACGACGGGCAGCCCGGCGGGCAGCCCCAGCTCGCCCGCCGTCCGCGCGGTGATCGGGGCGAGGCGCTCGTCCTCGCCCAGGACGCGCGGCAGGAGGCGGTGCGCCCAGGCGAGCCCGAAGAGGTCCAGGACCGCCGGGTCGTAGTCGCCGGTGGCGTGGTCGAGGAAGGGGGCCGACGCGTCGGACGCGTCGATCGCGGTGATTCCGGTGAACTTGAGGAACAGCCAGCCGGCCGCCGTGAGCGCCGTCCGGGAGCGCTCCAGGCGCTCCGGGTCGTGCGCGGCGAGCCAGCTGATCACCGCGTTGGGCATGCCCCCGCAGGTCAGGGAGCCGTTGCGGCGGTACGCCTCCTCCAGGACGCCGTCCGCCGCCCAGCGGGTCAGCAGCTCCCCCGCCCGCCCGTCGGACCACAGGACCGCCGGCCCCGTCGGCCGGCCGTCCCCGTCGACGAGCCAGCAGCCGTCGCCCTGCGCCGTGAAGGTCACCAGCCACACCGGCTCCTGGCCGGGGCCGAGCTGCGCCAGGGCACCGCGCACGGTACGGACCACGCTGTCCCACACGGCGTCCATGTCCTGCTCCGCCCACCCGGGCCGGGGGCGCAGCACCTCCGTGCTGATGCGGGAAACCGCCGTCTCCCGCCCCTGGCCGTCGAATATGACCGCCTTGATGACCGACGTACCGACATCGATGCTGAGAACCGACATGACCGGAATACCTGCCCCTTCGCAGTGACCGCGGCACACAGCCGCGGCCGGCTCACGGACGACAGCGAAACGCGCCGCCGACAGGGCCGTCAATCGGCCACGGCGTTTTCCCGCAAGGCACCCGGACGCCGGTGTGAGGTCCCGTGCCCGCCCGGCTCCGGCAGGAGGCGGCGCGCCCCGCCCGTGTTAACTTCACGTGAGGTTCGCACCACCCGTCCGGCCCCCGGTGACGCGCCTGCCCCGCACTGATCGCGTGACCCGGAAGGAACGGCGGCATGGCCCGGATGGATGTCCAGGAGGAGCGCCGCCGCGCGCTGCGCGATCTGGTGACGGCCAAGGGGTTCGTGCGGACGTCCGCGCTGGCGGAGGAGTTCGGCGTCAGTGTGATGACGGTCCACCGAGACCTCGACGCGCTGCAGTCACAAGGGTGGCTCCGCAAGGTGCGCGGCGGTGCGAGCTCTCTTCCGTCGACGCAGTTCCACGGCAGCGTCAGCGAGCGCATGACGACGATGGCGCGGACCAAGCACCGGCTGGCCCGGGCCGCCGCCGCACTGCTGGCCCCCGGGCAGATCGTCATGCTCGACGACTCCACGACCTGCCTGAGCCTGGCCCGGCAGATGGCCGACCACACGCCGCTGACCGTCATCACCAACTCCCTGCCGGCCGTCTCCGCGCTGGCCAGGGAGTCGGGCATCTCGCTGATAGCACTGGGCGGCACCTACTTCCCGGCCTACGACGCCTTCATGGGGCTGCACACCGCGCAGAGCGTGGAGTCCTTCCGGGCGGACGTGCTGTTCATGTCGACCACGGCCGTCACCGGGGGACGCTGCTACCACATGTCACCGGAGACGGTGCAGGTCAAGCGGGCGATGATGGCGTCGGCCGCACGCCGGGTGCTGCTCGTGGACCACACGAAGTTCGCCAACCAAGGGCTGTACGCCCTGGCGCCGCTCACCGACTTCGACCTGGTCCTCGTCGACGACGCGGCACCGGCCTCGGAGGTGCGGCGGCTGCGGGAGAGCGGCGTCGACGTCCGCACGGTCGAAGCCCCGCGCTGAGCAGCCGGCCCGCGACGCCGGAAGGAGGCGGCGGGCACCGCGTGAACATCACACCGAGTTCACCCGGCCGGCGGCCGCCCTCCGCACCGCTGCCACGGAGCTGAGCTGCGCCGACACCTGACCGAAGAGCTCCCACGCGGGGGTCGTGGGGGCGATTTCACGCCACGGTGTGCCCGGCTCGCGGGGTGTTCCTGCCGGTCGTTGACGCCCCCGCCGCGCCGTTTCATCGTGTCGCCTCAGCGCACGTTCCGTCGCGCTTTCCCCGGCTTCCCCCGAACCTCGGAAGAGGTGGTTCCCGTGACGGCCGTCATGGCCCCTTCGTCGTCCGCCGACGACATGCCCCGCCCGCGCCTGCTGGAGCGGATCGGCATTCCCCGGGCACTCGCCTGGGGGTTCCTCGGCGTTCTCGTCTTCATGGTCGGCGACGGTGTCGAGTCCGGCTACCTCTCGCCCTACCTGCTGGAGGAGGGGGTGTCCAAAGAGCGGATCGCGCTGCTGTTCAGCGTCTACGGCGCCACCGCGAGCGTGGCGGCCTGGTTCTCCGGCGCGCTGTCCGACCTGTGGGGGCCGCGCCGGGTGATGATGCTCGGCCTCGCCCTCTGGGTGGTGTTCCAGACCGTCTTCCTGGTCTTCGCCCTCCCCACGGTCGACTTCCCCCTCCTGCTGCTCGGGTACGGGCTGCGCGGGTTCGGCTACCCGCTCTTCGCCTACGGCTTCCTGATCTGGGTCACGGCCGTCACCCCCCGGCGGCGGCTCGGCTCCGCGGTGGGATGGTTCTGGTTCGCCTTCACCGGCGGCCTGCCCACGCTCGGCTCCCTGCTCGCCGGCCTCGCCGTGCCGCGCGCCGGCGCGTACGCCACGCTGTGGCTCGCCCTCGGCCTGGTGGTGACGGGCGGTGCCATCGCCCTGCTGCTGGTACGCGAACCCACCGGCAGAGCACGCCTGGCACCCGCCGGCGAGCGCCCGGTCGCCACCCTGCTCGGCTCGCTCGCCATCATCTGGCGCCGGCCCCGCGTCGGGACGGGCGCACTCGTCCGGGCCATCAACACCACACCCCAGTTCGGGTTCCTGGTCTTCCTGCCGGTCTTCTTCACCGACACGCTCGGATTCGCGCTCAGCGAGTGGCTGCAACTGCTGTCCGCGATGTTCGCCACCAACATCTTCTTCAACCTCATCTTCGGCGTGGTCGGCGACCGCTTCGGCTGGCAGCGCACCATCGCCTGGTTCGGCGGCGTCGGCTGCGCCGTCACCACCCTGCTGCTCTACTACGGGACGACCGCCGCCGGCGACAACTACGCCCTGGCCATGGTGCTGGTGAGCCTCTTCGGCGCGACGCTGGCCGGGTACGTGCCGCTCTCCGCCCTGCTGCCCTCCCTGGCCCCCGACCACAAGGGCCAGGCGCTGTCGGCCCTGAACCTGGGCGCCGGCGCGAGCACCTTCCTCGGCCCCGCCCTGGTGGGCCTGCTCCTCGGGCCGCTCGGGGTCCGGGGCGTCATGTGGACCTTCGCGGTCCTGTACCTGGCCAGTGCCGTCATGACGGTCTTCCTCCGCCTGCCCGACTCCGCGGCGACGGCCGCCCACCCGGCCACCGACCACCCGGCCACCGGCGCCCCGGCCACCGATCACCCGGCGGCCTGACGCCGGGCTCGGTGCGACGCCTCGGCAAGCCCGCACCCCACCGCCGCCGGAGGCGACCCGCAACGCGGAGGATCGCCGACTCGTTGTTCAGCGCGTTTCCCGAGTGACGCCCACCAGGGGCGCCACCCGCCCGACCGAGGAGAGAGAATGCGCTGTTCGACTCGACGGCCCCGCGTCCCCCTGGCCGCGGTGGCCGCCGCCCTGGCCCTGGGATTCCTGCCGGTGGGGGAGGCCGCGGCGGGTGACGCGACCCCGCGCGCCCACGGCAACTCCCCGATGGACGACGGCAACTGGAAATACATCGCCACCCACCACTCGAAGCGCGGGTGCGAAGACGCCGGCGACGACGGCAAGCGCGCCAAGCGGTGGGCCCAGTACCGGTGCCTGCCCTCCGGCTGGTTCGGCGTCGACCCCTACGACCTCTGGGTGCGATGAGCCCGCCCGCGGCTGCCGTCCGGACGCACGGGCGGGCGGTCCGCACGGCGGGCACGGCCGCGGCCCTGCTGTTCGCCGTCCTGCTGGTGAAGCTCACCGTCGTCCTGTTCCTGGCGGGCGACCAGTGGCTCGCCGTCAACTACTCCGCCCCCCAGGCGTCCGCGGAGGTCACGCGCCTGGTCGTGGGCCTGCCCCTCTGCGCGGTCGCGGTACTGCTGCTCGCCGACCCTTCGGGGCACCGCATGGGCGGCCTGCTGCTCGCCGCGGGCGCGGTGTGGATCGTGCCGTCCGCCGTGTTCGACCTGTTCGCGTTCCTCGGCAGCGAACCGGTGCCGGTCGCCGCCGCCATGATCCTGCTGGGGGCCACCGGCATCGCCGGCCACCCCCTGACCGTGCTGCTCCTGCCCCTGTGCTTCCTCCACGACGCCACCTCCCGCCGCAGCCGGTGGGGCGTTATCGCCGGCGCCGGCGCCGTCTGCCTGGGCTACGGCGTGCTGTGGGCGCTGGGCACCCCCGGCTCCCACCCCTTTCCCAGCCCGTGGTCCGGCACGGCCGTCAGCGAATGGGCCATAGCCCGGCTGGACCCCGGGGAGGAGGCCGTGGACTGGGCCAGCCGCGTCGTGACCCTGGTGGTGACGGCCGACCTCGTCCGCCGCGCGCTGCGGGAGCCCGCCGGGGACGGCCGGCGCGTGTGGGCCCTCCTGGCCGTGGCCTACCCGGCCTGCGTCTGCCTGCTGCTGTCCGACGTGTGGGGCGAGAGCTGGACCGTCGCGGCCCGCGCGGCGGGGAGCGCGGTGTGGGTGGCCGTCATCTGCCTGGCGGCGGCCCGTGGCGGCATGTGGCGGCTGGAGCGCGTCACCAGCCACCGGCTGGCCGGCGCGTTCGTGCTCACCGCCCTGGCCGCCGCGGCCGTCTGCGCCGCCGTGGCCGCGTGGGCGGCCCTCCCGGCCGCCCGCAGCGTGACGGTGGTCGGCGCCGCGGGGTGCGGACTGGTCGTCGGCTGGACCGTCCGGCCCGTCGTCCTGCGCACCTCCCTGGCGGTGGAACGGGCCTTCTACGGGCCCCGCGCCCGGCCGTACGAGGCCATGCGGGCCCTGACCGTACGGCTGCGGCAGGCGCCGCACCCCGGCCACGTACCCGAACAGATCTGCCGCAGCGCGGTGGAGGACCTCGGGCTGGCCGGCGCGACCATCGGCGTCGACACCCGGTCCGGACCCCGGTGGCTCGCCGCCGTCGGCGCCCCCGTGACCGACCCGAAACAGGTCTTCGCCCTCCGCCACCACGGCCAGGTGGTGGGCCGCCTGGAAGTGGCACGCGGCGGTACGAGCACACCCCCCGAACGCGACGGCGACCTCCTCTCCCTGCTCGCCGACCAGGCCGGCCCGGCGCTGGCCGCCCTGCGCCTGGGCGAGGAGGCGCAGGCCGCCCGGGAAGCCCTGGTCCTCGCCCGCGAGGAGGAGCGCCGCCGGCTGCGGCGCGAGATCCACGACGGCCTCGGCCCCCAACTGGCCGCCGCCCAGCTCCGCCTGGGCACCGCCCAGGCGTGCGGCCCGCCGTCCTCCGCCGCCGCGGAGCACCTGCGCACGGCCGCCGAAGTCCTCGGCGAGGCACTGGCCGAAGTGCGCCGCATCACCGCGGGGCTCACCCCGGCGGCACTGGTGGAACACGGCCTCCTCGACGCCACACGGACCCTCGCGCACCGGCTCAGCACCGACGACGTGCGCGTGCGCGTGACCGGCCCGCCCGCGCCGCTGCCCGCCCTGGCACCCGGGGTGGAGACCGCCGCCTACCGCATCGCCGCCGAGGCCGTCACGAACGCGGCCCGGCACGCCAGGGCCCACCGCGTCGAGGTCGCCTTCGCCGCCACCCCGACGGCGCTGACGGTCACCGTCACCGACGACGGCAGGGGCTTCGACGCGGCCGCCGTCCCCGGCACCGGCCTGGCCTCGGTCGGCGAACGGGCCGAGGAGATCGGCGGCACGTCCACGATCACCAGCGGACCGGACGGCACGACGGTCACCGCCACCCTGCCCATCACCCCCCGGCCCCGGACCCACGAGGATGACGATGAGCGAGACACCTGACGGCGACGGCGCGGCGCGCCCCTGGCGCGTGCTGCTGGTCGACGACCACCCCCTCTTCAGGGACGGGCTCGCCGCCGCGATCGACCTGGACCCGGGCTTCACGGTCGTCGCCCGGGCGGCCACCGGTGAGGAAGCCCTCGCCGCGGCCGCCGACAGCACCCCCGACCTGGTCGTCATGGACCTCGGACTGCCCGGGCTGTCCGGCATCGAGACCACCCGACAGCTCCGCGAACGCCACCCCGACGTGCGCGTCCTGGTCATGACCATGTCCGAGGACGACGACAACCTGCTGGCCGCCGTACGGGCCGGGGCACGCGGCTACCTCCTCAAAGGGGCCGTGCGCGAGGAGATCCTGCACGCGCTGCACACCGTCGGCCGGGGCGGGGCCGTCTTCAGCCCCCGCATGGCCGAGCGCCTCGGCGCCCTGTTCACCGCGTTCGGCAGCGCCCCCGCCAAGGAGGCGTTCCCGACGCTCACGGCCAGGGAACGCGAGGTCCTCGACCTCCTGGCCGCCGGCCTGAGCTACCGGCAGATCGCCCAGCGGCTGTTCGTGGCGGACAAGACCGTGCGCAACCACGTCGGCTCGATCTTCGCCAAGCTCCAGGTCCACGACCGTGCCACGGCGATCGTGCGGGCCCGCGACGCGGGCCTGGGCTCCGGCTGAGCCGCACCCCCGGGAGGAGGAGACCCGGCCTTGGGGGGGGGGGCGGCCTGCCCCGCCCCGGTGCGGATATCGGCGGGGTGGGGGAAGGTGTGGACCGGGGGGGGGTTGTGGAG
>NZ_JBEYZW010000043.1:0-58039 GCF_040646215.1 Streptomyces sp. NPDC046215
CCGTGCCGCCCGGGCCGTTGGCCTACCCCGTCCGGGGCGGCGGCCCCACCCGCCCCCGGCGGCCGTAGTCGCCTCAAGAATCAGGCGGTGAAAATCAGGCGGTCCGCGTGGGCAGTGCTTCCATCGCCCGCTGCGTGACCTCGGAGACCTTCCCGAGCGCCGAGATCGTCACCACCAGGCCCTGGGCCTTGTAGTAGTCGATGATCGGCTCGGTCTCGCTGTGGTAGACCTCCAGGCGCTTGCGGACGGTCTCCTCGCTGTCGTCCTCGCGCTGGTAGAGCTCGCCACCGCACGCGTCGCACACACCCTCGGACTGCGGGGGGTTGTAGATCACGTGGAAGATGTGCGAGCTGTCCTTGCGGCACATCCGGCGGCCGGCGATCCGCTTGACGACCTCGTCCTCCGGGACCTCCAGGTCCAGGACGCCGTCGAGGCGGAGGTCGTCGGCCTTGAGGATCTCGTCCAGGGCTTCGGCCTGGGCGAGATTGCGCGGGAAGCCGTCCAGCAGGAAGCCGTCTGCGGCGTCCGGCTGGTGCATGCGGTCCCTGGCCATCCCGATGGTGACCTCGTCCGGCACCAGCTGGCCGGCGCGCATGTATTCCTGTGCCTTCTGCCCGAGCGGCGTGCCCTGGCTGATGTTCGCCCGGAAGAGGTCGCCCGTCGAGATGTGCGGGATCCCAAGATTCTTGGCGAGGTACGCGGCCTGCGTACCCTTGCCGGCGCCGGGCGGCCCGACGAGGACGATTCGCATCAGCGGAGGAACCCTTCGTAGTTGCGCTGCTGAAGCTGGCTCTCGATCTGCTTCACAGTCTCCAGACCGACACCCACGATGATCAGGATGCTGGTTCCCCCGAACGGGAAGTTCTGGTTCGCGTTGAGTGTGACCAGTGCCACGGTGGGCACCAGGGCGATGAGCCCCAGGTAGAGAGAGCCGGGCCACGTGATGCGGTTCAGCACGTAGCTCAGGTACTCCGCGGTGGGACGGCCTGCCCGGATGCCCGGAATGAACCCACCATACTTCTTCATGTTGTCGGCAACTTCTTCGGGGTTGAAGGAGATCGCGACGTAGAAGAAGGCGAAGAAAACGATCAGCAGGAAGTAAGTGACCATGTAGATCGGGTGGTCACCCTTGACCAGGTTGGCGTTGACCCAGTTCGCCCAGCCCCCCTTGGAGCCGGTGAACTGCACGAGCAGCGCCGGGATGTAGAGCAGCGACGAGGCGAAGATGACCGGGATGACGCCGGCCTGGTTCACCTTGAGCGGGATGTAGGTAGAGGTACCGCCGTAGGAACGGCGGCCGATCATGCGCTTGGCGTACTGCACGGGGATCCTGCGCTGGGCCTGCTCGACGAAGACCACCAGGGCGACCATGGCCAGGCCGCAGATGATGACGAGCGCGAACTCCAGCCAGCCGCCCATCAGCTTGCCCTGGAGCTTGATGCCCCAGAGGCCGCTCGGGAAGCCCGCGGCGATGGAGGTGAACATCAGGATGGACATGCCGTTGCCGATGCCGCGGTCGGTGATGAGCTCACCGAGCCACATGATCAGCGCGGTACCGGCGGTCATGGTGATGACCATGGTGGCCGTGGCGAAGATCGACTTGTCCGGCACGATCTGACCGCCGACGGGGCAGCCGCTGAAGAGCGCGCCGTTGCTCGCGGTGGCCACGAGGCCGGTGCCCTGGAGGATGGCGAGCGCCACGGTCAGATAACGCGTGTACTGCGTGATCTTGGCCTGGCCGGACTGCCCCTCCTTCTTGAGGGCTTCCAGACGTGGAATCACGACGGTCAGCAGCTGCAGGATGATGCTCGCCGTGATGTACGGCATGATCCCGAGCGCAAAGATCGTGATCTGCAGCAGCGCGCCACCGCTGAACATGTTGACGAGGCCGAAGAGGCCCTGACCGCTCTTGGCCTGGTCCATACACGTCTGGACATGGCCGTAGTCGACGCCGGGCACGGGTACGTGCGCCCCGAGCCGGAAGAGCACCATGATGCCCAGCGTGAACAGCAGCTTCTTGCGCAGGTCGGGCGTCTTGAACGCCCGGGCGAACGCGGTGAGCACGGTGCCTCCTGCGCCCCTCACGCAGCCGCGCGAGAGGTGACGGTCTTGAGGATCGACGAATACATATCAGTCAAAAACCGCACGGACACATGCCGCGCGGAGGTTAACAGTGCACGCCACCTTACCGGCGACCGTGCCCCCCTTGGAACGACCAACCGGGGATGCCCCTTTTGGGACATCCCCGGTTGTCAGATCAACGAGCTCAGACGAGCTCGGTGACGGTGCCACCAGCGGCGGCGATCTTCTCCTTGGCGGAGCCGGAGACGGCGTCAACCGTCACCTGCAGCGCCACGGTGATCTCGCCGGTGCCGAGCACCTTGACGAGCTGGTTCTTACGAACCGCGCCCTTGGCGACCAGATCGGCCACCGTGACCTCGCCACCCTGCGGGTAGAGCGCGGCCAGCTTGTCCAGGTTCACGACCTGGAACTCGACGCGGAACGGGTTCTTGAAGCCCTTGAGCTTCGGGAGACGCATGTGGAGGGGCATCTGCCCACCCTCGAAGCGCTCCGGAACCGAGTAACGGGCCTTGGTGCCCTTGGTACCACGACCGGCGGTCTTACCCTTGGACGCCTCGCCTCGACCCACACGGGTCTTGGCGGTCTTGGCGCCCGGGGCGGGCCGGAGGTTGTGGACCTTCAGCGGGTTCTGCTCCGCCATGTCAGTCGACCTCCTCAACCGTCACGAGGTGGCGGACGGTCTGCACCATGCCGCGGATCTCGGGACGGTCCTCCTTGACAACCACGTCGTTCAGGCGCTTGAGCCCGAGCGAACGCAGGGTGTCGCGGTGGTTCTGCTTGCTGCCGATGTAGGACTTGACCTGCGTGACCTTGAGGCGAGCCATTACGCACCCGCCCCGGCACGCGCCCGCAGCAGTGCGGCGGGGGCGACGTCTTCCAGCGGCAGGCCACGACGGGCGGCGATCTCCTCGGGACGCTGAAGTCCCTGGAGGGCCGTCACCGTGGCGTGCACGATGTTGATCGGGTTCGAAGAACCGAGCGACTTCGACAGAATGTCGTGGACGCCGGCGCACTCGAGCACCGCACGCACCGGGCCACCGGCGATAACGCCGGTACCGGGGGAAGCAGGCTTGAGCAGGACAACGCCCGCGGCCTTCTCGCCCTGGATCGGGTGCGGGATGGTGCCCTGGATACGCGGGACCTTGAAGAAGTTCTTCTTGGCCTCTTCCACGCCCTTGGCGATGGCCGCGGGAACTTCCTTGGCCTTGCCGTATCCGACACCTACGGTGCCGTCACCGTCGCCCACCACGACCAGCGCGGTGAAGCTGAAGCGGCGACCACCCTTGACAACCTTGGCGACGCGGTTGATCGCGACAACGCGCTCAACGTATGCGGTCTTCTCGGCGGCAGCGCCACCGTCGCGACCCTTCCGGTCCCGCCGCTCGCCGCCACCGGCACCGCTTCCGCGGCGCTGGGGTCCAGCCATTGGATTTACCTCTCTCTGTTACGTCCGCTAGCTCCGGAACCGGGGCTTAGAACTTCAGCCCGGCTTCGCGGGCGGCGTCCGCCAGAGCGGCAATGCGCCCGGCGTACTGGTTGCCACCACGGTCGAACACGACGGCCTCGACGCCGGCGGCCTTCGCACGCTCGGCGACAAGCGCGCCGACCTGCTGAGCCTGGGCGCTCTTGTCACCCTCGCCGCCACGGATGGACGCGTCCAGGGTCGACGCCGACGCGAGCGTGTGGCCCGCGATGTCGTCGATGACCTGCGCGGTCAGGTTGCGGTTCGAGCGCGTCACCACGAGGCGGGGACGCTCAGGCGTGCCGGAAATCCGCTTACGAACGCGGATGTGGCGACGCTTGATGGCGGCGCGCTTGTACGCGTCACCCTTAGCGATCTTCACACCGAATGCCATGGCTTACTTACCAGCCTTTCCGACCTTGCGGCGGATGACCTCACCCGCATACTTCACGCCCTTGGCCTTGTAAGGGTCAGGCTTGCGAAGCTTGCGGATGTTGGCGGCGACCTCGCCGACCTTCTGCTTGTCGATGCCCTCGACGCTGAGCTTGGTCGGGGACTCCACCTTGAAGGTGATGCCCTCGGGGGCCTCGATCAGGATCGGGTGGCTGTAGCCCAGGGAGAACTCCAGGTTGGAGCCCTTGGCCTGGACGCGGTAACCGACACCGCTGATCTCAAGAGCCTTGCTGTAGCCCGTGGTCACGCCGGTGATCATGTTCGCCACCAGCGTGCGGGACAGGCCGTGCAGGGCCTTGTTCTGACGCTCGTCGTTCGGACGCGAGACGACAAGAGTGCCGTCCTCGGCCTTAGCGATCTCGATGGGCGCGGCAACGGCGTGCGCGAGGGAGCCCTTGGGGCCCTTCACGTGCACCGTGCGGCCATCGATGGTGACGTCCACACCAGCGGGAACCTGGATGGGCAGCCGTCCAATTCGCGACATTGGCTATTCCTCCTGTCCCGATTACCAGACGTAGGCGAGGACTTCCCCACCCACGCCCTTCTTGCTGGCCTGCTGGCCGGTCAGGAGACCGTGGGACGTGGAGATGATCGCCACGCCCAGGCCGCCGAGGACCTTCGGCAGGTTGGTGGACTTTGCGTAGACACGCAGGCCCGGCTTCGAAATACGCTTGATGCCGGCGATCGAGCGCTCGCGGTTCGGGCCGAACTTCAGCTCGAGGGTCAGGGACTTGCCGACCTCGGCGTCCTCGACCTTCCAGCCGGTGATGTAGCCCTCCTGCTGGAGGATCTCCGCGATGTGCGACTTGATCTTGCTGTGCGGCATCGACACGGAGTCGTGGTATGCCGAGTTAGCGTTTCGCAGACGCGTCAGCATGTCTGCGATCGGATCGGTCATGGTCATGTTTGGCCTTCGGCCTCTCTCGCCGTGGTTTCCTATCTGCGCCATCCCTCTCCCCGATCAGAGTCGGGACGGGTGCGGTGCGGGGACCTACGGCGTAGTAAGCGACTTTAAGCGGTCTGCAACGCAAGCAGACCACGGGCGGTCATGGGCGGCAGGCGCCCAACCCTTCCACTCTACGCGAGCGCAAACGCCACGCGAAAAGCTCAGGTCGGGCGACTGCCGTCCAGGATGCTTACCGAGAGCCCTGGTCAACCCAAGTGGGTTGTTACCAGGAGCTCTTGGTCACGCCCGGCAGCTCGCCACGGTGAGCCATCTCACGAAGGCACACGCGGCACAGGCCGAACTTGCGGTAAACGGAGTGCGGACGACCGCAGCGCTGGCAGCGGGTGTACGCGCGCACACCGAACTTCGGCTTGCGGGCAGCCTTGGCAATAAGAGACTTCTTCGCCATCTCGCTTACGCCTCCTTGAAGGGGAAGCCGAGGTGACGAAGGAGGGCACGGCCCTCGTCGTCGTTGGTCGCCGTGGTGACCACGGTGATGTCCATACCCCGGACGCGGTCGATCTTGTCCTGGTCGATCTCGTGGAACATGACCTGCTCCGTGAGACCGAAGGTGTAGTTGCCACGGCCGTCGAACTGCTTCGGCGACAGACCGCGGAAGTCGCGGATGCGCGGCAGCGCGAGCGACAGCGTACGGTCCAGGAACTCCCACATGCGGTCACCGCGGAGGGTGACGTGGCAGCCGATCGGCTGCCCCTCGCGCAGCTTGAACTGCGCGATCGACTTGCGGGCCTTGGTGACGGCCGGCTTCTGACCGGTGATCGTGGTGAGGTCGCGAATCGCGCCGTCGATCAGCTTGGAGTCGCGGGCGGCGTCGCCCACACCCATGTTGACCACGATCTTGGTCAGGCCGGGGACCTGCATGACGTTCTCGTACGAGAACTCCTCACGGAGCTTCGCAGCGATCTCGTCGCGGTAGCGCTGCTTGAGACGCGGCGCGTTGGTGGTGGCAGTCATCAGATGTCCTCACCGGTGCGCTTGGCAACGCGGATCTTGTTGCCCTCGTCGTCGAAGCGGTAACCGACACGAGTGACGACCTTCTTGCCGTCCTTCTCCACGACGAGCTGAACGTTGCTCACGTGGATCGGGGCCTCGGTCGTCACAATGCCGCCGGTCTGCGAACCACGAGCGGTCTGGCCGGCCTTGGTGTGCTTCTTGACCCGGTTGACACCCTCGACCAGGACGCGGTTCTCGCGGGGCATGGCCACGATGACCTTGCCCTGCTTGCCCTTGTCCTTGCCGGTGATGACCTGGACCAGGTCACCCTTCTTGATCTTCATCGGTTACAGCACCTCCGGCGCGAGGGAGACGATCTTCATGAACTTCTTCTCGCGCAGCTCTCGGCCCACCGGGCCGAAGATACGGGTGCCGCGGGGGTCACCGTCGTTCTTGAGGATGACGGCCGCGTTTTCGTCGAAACGAATGTACGAGCCGTCGGGACGGCGGCGCTCCTTGACGGTCCGAACGATGACCGCCTTGATGACGTCACCCTTCTTTACGTTGCCACCGGGGATTGCATCCTTGACGGTGGCGACGATGACGTCACCGATGCCCGCGTAGCGGCGACCCGAGCCACCGAGAACACGGATGCAAAGGATCTCCTTGGCACCAGTGTTGTCGGCGACGCGAAGTCGCGACTCCTGCTGGATCACGTCTATCTCCTGATCGTCTGCCGGTTCCCGGCGGGGGTCTCACCGAGGTGGGACCCCACGCCGAGCCTGGCGGAACTTATCCGAGGGGAAACCCCCTCAGACAGATTTCAAGGAATTCCCTTGCGGGAATTACCTACTTGGCCTTCTCGAGGATCTCGACGATGCGCCAGCGCTTGCTCGCCGACAGCGGACGCGTCTCCATGATGAGGACGCGGTCGCCGACACCGGCAGCGTTCTGCTCGTCGTGCGCCTTGAGCTTGTTCGTACGGCGGATGACCTTGCCGTACAGGGCGTGCTTGACGCGGTCCTCGACAGCGACGACGACGGTCTTGTCCATCTTGTCGCTGACGACGAGGCCCTCACGGGTCTTGCGGAAGCCGCGCTCGTTCGTCTCAGTCACATTCTTCTCGCTCATCAGGCGCTCTCCACCGTCTCGATGCCGAGCTCGCGCTCACGCATCAGGGTGTAGATCCGGGCGATGTCCTTACGGACGGACTTGAGCCGACCGTGGTTCTCAAGCTGTCCGGTCGCCGCCTGGAAACGGAGGTTGAACAGCTCTTCCTTGGCCTCACGGAGCTTCGCGACGAGGTCCTCGTCGTTCAGCTCACGCAGCTCGGTCGCCTTGATACCAGCGGCCATCACGACTCACCTGCCTCGCGCCGAACAATGCGGCACTTCATCGGAAGCTTGTGGGCGGCGCGGGTGAGCGCCTCCTTAGCGACCTTTTCGTTCGGGAAGGACAGCTCGAACATCACCCGACCGGGCTTGACGTTCGCGATCCACCACTCCGGGGAACCCTTACCGGAACCCATGCGGGTCTCGGCGGGCTTCTTCGTCAGCGGGCGGTCGGGGTAGATGTTGATCCACACCTTGCCGCCACGCTTGATGTGACGCGTCATGGCGATACGAGCGGACTCGATCTGACGGTTCGTCACGTAGGCCGGGGTCAGGGCCTGGATGCCGTACTCACCGAACGCAAGCTCGGTGCCACCCTTGGCCATGCCCGAGCGCTTCGGGTGGTGCTGCTTGCGGTGCTTGACCCTGCGAGGGATCAGCATGACGGTCAGGCCTCCGTTCCGGTGGACTCAGCCGGAGCAGCGGCAGCCTCGGCCTTGGGGGCCTCGTTCTGCGCCGCAGCCGGCTTGCGGCCGCGGCCGCCACGCTCGCCACCACGGCCGCCACGGGCCGGGCGGTCCTGGGCGCCACCACGCGACGGGCGGTTGCCCGCGCGGGCGGCGGCGTTCTCGGCACGGACCTCGGCGATGTTCTTGACGTCGCCCTTGTAGATCCACACCTTGACGCCGATGCGACCGAAGGTCGTCTTGGCCTCGAAGAAGCCGTAGTCCACGTTCGCGCGGAGCGTGTGCAGGGGCACACGGCCCTCGCGGTAGAACTCCGAGCGGGACATCTCGGCGCCGCCGAGACGGCCACCGCACTGGATCTTGATGCCCTTGGCGCCGGCCTTCATCGTCGACTGCATGCTCTTACGCATGGCGCGACGGAAGGAGACGCGGGAGGAGAGCTGCTCGGCGACGGCCTGGGCCACCAGCTGAGCGTCGACCTCGGGGTTCTTGACCTCGAGGATGTTCAGCTGGACCTGCTTGCCGGTCAGCTTCTCCAGCTCGCCGCGGATGCGGTCGGCCTCGGCGCCACGGCGACCGATGACGATGCCCGGACGAGCGGTGTGGATGTCAACGCGGACGCGGTCGCGGGTGCGCTCGATCTCAACCTTCGAGATACCGGCGCGCTCCATGCCCTTCGTCATCATGCGACGAATGGCAACGTCTTCCTTGACGTAGTCCTTGTACAGCTTGTCGGCGTACCAACGCGACTTGAAGTCGGTGGTAATGCCGAGCCGGAACCCGTGCGGGTTAACCTTCTGGCCCATTACCGGGTTCCTTCCTTGCTGCTGACGACCACGGTGATGTGGCTGGTCCGCTTGCGGATCCGGTAGGCGCGGCCCTGGGCACGCGGACGGAACCGCTTCAGGGTCGGGCCCTCGTCGACGAACGCCTCGGAAACGAAGAGGCTGTCGGCGTCGGTGTGGTCGTAGTTGTGCGCGGCATTGGCGATGGCGCTGTCAAGCACCTTGCCAACCGGCACGCTGGCGGCCTGCGGGGCAAAACGCAGGACCGCCTGGGCCTCCGTGGCATCCATGCCACGGATGAGGTCCACCACGCGGCGGGCCTTCATGGGCGTGACGCGGATGTACCGCGCCTGGGCCCTGGCTTCCATGGTTGTCCCTTCGGTGTCAGTCATAGTCTTCGCACCCCGCCTTAACGGCGCTTCGACTTGCGGTCGTCCTTGACGTGGCCGCGGAAGGTGCGGGTCGGCGCAAACTCGCCGAGCTTGTGGCCGACCATGGACTCGGTGACGAACACCGGAACATGGGTCTTGCCGTTGTGCACCGCGAGCGTGTGGCCGAGCATGGCCGGCACGATCATGGAGCGACGGGACCAGGTCTTGATGACGTTCTTGGTGCCGGCTTCGTTCTGGACATCCACCTTCTTGATGAGGTGGTCGTCGACGAAGGGCCCCTTCTTGAGACTACGCGGCATCTAAACCCGCTCCTAGCGCTTCTTGTTCGTCTTGCGGCGGCGGACGATGTACTTGTTGCTCGCCTTCTTGGGAGAACGAGTACGACCCTCCTTCTGACCCCACGGCGAGACCGGGTGGCGACCACCGGAAGTCTTGCCTTCACCACCACCGTGCGGGTGGTCAACCGGGTTCATCGCGACACCGCGGACGGTCGGGCGAACGCCCTTCCAGCGCATACGGCCGGCCTTGCCCCAGTTGATGTTCGACTGCTCGGCGTTGCCGACCTCGCCAACGGTGGCGCGGCAGCGGACGTCGACCAGGCGGACCTCGCCGGACGGCATGCGCAGGTGGGCGTAAGAGCCCTCCTTCGCCAGCAGCTGCACGGACGAACCGGCGGAGCGGGCGAACTTGGCGCCACCACCGGGACGGAGCTCGATCGCGTGGATCGTCGTACCGACCGGGATGTTGCGCAGCGGGAGGTTGTTGCCCGGCTTGATGTCGGCGCCGGGGCCGTTCTCAATCCGGTCACCCTGGCTGAGCTTCGCCGGGGCGATGATGTAGCGCTTCTCGCCGTCTGCGTAGTGCAGGAGCGCGATGCGCGCGGTGCGGTTGGGGTCGTACTCGATGTGCGCGACCTTGGCCGGCACGCCGTCCTTGTCGTGACGACGGAAGTCGATCACGCGGTAGGCGCGCTTGTGGCCACCACCCTGGTGGCGAACGGTCACACGACCGGCGTTGTTACGGCCGCCCTTGCTGTGCAGGGGGCGGACCAGCGACTTCTCCGGCGTGGACCGCGTGATCTCGACAAAGTCGGCGACGCTGGAGCCACGACGGCCCGGGGTCGTCGGCTTGTACTTGCGGATACCCATTTCTCAGTCCTCGTCCGATATCGGACGACTCGGACTCCGTTAGGAGACCGGGCCGCCGAAGATGTCGATTCGGTCGCCCTCAGCGAGGGTCACGATGGCGCGCTTGGTGTTGGCGCGCTTGCCGAAACCGGTCTTGGTGCGCTTGCGCTTACCCTGACGGTTGATCGTGTTGACCCCGGTGACCTTGACCGAGAAGACCGCCTCGACGGCCTGCTTGATCTGGGTCTTGTTGGCGCGCGGGTCGACGATGAACGTGTACTTGTTCTCGTCGAGAAGCGCGTAGCTCTTCTCCGAAACCACCGGCTTGACCAGGATGTCACGGGGGTCCGTGTAGGTCTTGCTGGTGACGACGGCGACAGTCGCCTCGCTCATCAGGCGTCGCTCCCTTCGAGCTCGCCGCCGGTCTTGGCGGCAACGAACGACTCGAAGGCGGCCTTGGTGAAGACCACGTCGTCCGAAACGAGCACGTCGTACGTGTTCAGCTGGCCCGGCTCCAGGATGTGGATCTGGGGCAGGTTGCGGGCGGACAGCCACGCGGCCTCGTCGGACCGGTCGACGACCAGGAGCAGGTTCTTGCGCTCGCTGATCTTGCCGAACAGGGTCTTCGCGGCCTTCGTGGAGACCTCGCCCTCGACCACGCCGGTGACGACGTGGATGCGGGAGTGACGCGCCCGGTCGGTGAGGGCACCGCGCAGGGCGGCGGCCTTCATCTTCTTCGGGGTGCGCTGCGAGTAGTCACGCGGCTGCGGGCCGTGGACGACGCCACCGCCGGCGAACTGCGGCGCACGGGTCGAACCCTGGCGCGCGCGGCCGGTGCCCTTCTGGCGGTAAGGCTTGCGGCCACCGCCGCGGACCTCTCCGCGAGTCTTGGTCTTGTGCGTGCCCTGGCGGGCAGCGGCCAGCTGTGCGACGACGACCTGGTGGATCAGCGGAATGCTGACCTTCGCGTCGAAGATCTCCGTGGGGAGCTCGACGGTCCCGGCCTTGTCGCCAGCCGGCGAA
Source organism: Streptomyces sp. NPDC046215 (assembly GCF_040646215.1). NCBI lineage: Bacteria > Bacillati > Actinomycetota > Actinomycetes > Kitasatosporales > Streptomycetaceae > Streptomyces > Streptomyces sp. NPDC046215. Next base: position 11,023 of record NZ_JBEYZW010000043.1, read on the forward strand.
AGGATGTCAATGGTGCTCATCGTTACCTCAGGCCCCCTTGGCCGCGGTACGGACCAGGACGAGGCCGCCGTTCGGACCAGGAACCGCGCCCTTGATCAGGAGCAGGCCCTTCTCCGCGTCAACGGCGTGGACGGTCAGGTTCTGGGTGGTGACCCGCTCGTTGCCCATGCGGCCCGCCATGCGGAGGCCCTTGAACACGCGGCCCGGGGTGGCGCAGCCACCGATGGAACCGGGCGAGCGGTGCTTGCGCTGGGTGCCGTGACCGGCGCCGAGGCCCTTGAAGTTGTGACGCTTCATGACACCGGCGAAGCCCTTGCCCTTGCTCTTGCCGGTGACGTCAACCTTGACGCCCGACTCGAACACGGCAGCGGTGATCTCCTGGCCGAGCGTGTACTCGCTGGCGTCAGCGGTACGCAGCTCCACCAGGTGGCGGCGCGGGGTGACGTCGGCCTTGGCGAAGTGACCCTTGAGGGGCTTGTTCACCTTGCGCGGGTCGATCTCGCCGAAGGCGATCTGGACCGACTCGTAGCCGTCGCTGTCGTTGGTGCGGACCTGGGTCACGACACAGGGCCCGGCCTTGACGACGGTCACCGGGACAACCCGGTTGTTCTCGTCCCAGACCTGGGTCATGCCGAGCTTCTCGCCCAGGACGCCCTTAATGTTCTTAGCCATCTCGCGCGTCACCTCAGAGCTTGATCTCGATGTCGACGCCCGCCGGCAGGTCGAGGCGCATGAGCGAGTCAACCGTCTTCGGGGTGGGGTCGAGGATGTCGATGAGGCGCTTGTGCGTGCGCATCTCGAAGTGCTCGCGCGAGTCCTTGTACTTGTGCGGCGACTTGATGACGCAGTACACGTTCTTCTCAGTGGGCAGCGGCACCGGGCCCGCGACCGACGCACCAGTGCGAGTCACCGTCTCGACGATCTTCTTCGCCGAAGAGTCGATGACCTCGTGGTCGTAGGCCTTGAGCCGGATGCGGATCTTCTGTCCCGCCATGGCTACTTCGTAGTCCTGTCTCTCGTAACGCTCTGGGACTCGGTGTGTTTGCCCCTCTGACGAGGCGCTGCCCTCCTCCGACCCACGCGGTCGGGCGTGTCGCGCCCCTTCCAGTAAAATTTCCCGAAGGAAATCCCTGCTGAAGGGGGCTGTGGGGGAAGGGCACCCACCGAGTGCCTGGCCGGGGCCACGCTGACACTTCCCGGAAGATTCCCGTACTTCCACCCCTACACCTTTCGGCGTAACGCATGGGGTGACGAGTACTGCGGGACTCGCTTCCAGTCCTCCCGGCGGGAGGCGCGCAGCATTGGCACTCAACCGAGCAACCTGAACAGTGTGCCACAAAGGTCCGAAGACGCGCCAATCGCAGCCGAAGAAGGTACCCCGGGCGGCTCAGTTGTCAAACCAACCCGCCGACATACGGGACACTATGGTCGTGAAGGTCCTGGCTGCTCACCAGCACTACCGGCACTCACCAGTTCACCAGAGCCACGACCGCCGCTTTGCCCCCGTAGGCCGCCTCCGAAGCGCCCTACCGACCCCAGCCGGCCCCGCCGGCACGGCCCGCCCCGCAGACCTTTGCCGGGGTTTGCCGTGGTCTTGAGCAACCGACGCCTTCCCCCCACCGTCCCCTATCACGCTGGGGCAGCCGGGGACTGCGTGCTGCACAACGGGACGGAGTCATGTAGTTGAACACCACACAGCGCATGGTGATATCCCGCCGGACCGCCCTCACCGGTCTCGCCGCCACCACGGTGGCCGTGGCCGCGGGGTGCAGCGGCGGCGGCGGCCCGGACAAGCCCAAGGCCTCCCCCAGCTCCATAAGAGCCGTCGACCCACGCGCCACGCAGTCGTTCAACAACGCCAAGGGATCGCTGCTCCTCCAGGTCATGGCGCACCCCGACGACGACCTGTACTTCATGAACCCCGACGCCGAGCACATCGTGCGGGCCGGGGTGCCCGTCGTCTCGGTCTACGTCACCGCGGGCGAGGCCGTCGGCCAGAACTGGGTCGAGGGCATGCCCCCCAAGGGCAAGCCCGACAAGGCCGCCTACTCCTCGGCCCGGCACCAGGGGCTGCGCCAGGCCTACGCGGAGATGCTGGGCCTGGACCGCTTCGCGCCCTGGAAGAAGTCCGTCCTGGACCTCGGGAACGGGGTGAAGGCCGAGACGAACGAGCTGGTCAACGGCGCGCGCAAGGCCCAGCTGATCTTCCTGAACATCGCCATGATGTCCGCGGGCGAGATGCGGCTGCCGCTGCTGTGGGAGCGGCCCCGCACCGCCATGCAGAGCCTGGTCGCCACCGGCTCCCCCTGCACCACCAGCTCCGTCTACCACCACGACACGCTGGTGGACACGCTGGCCACGATCATGGACCGGTTCAAGCCGACCGTGGTCCACACCATGGACCCGGACCCCGACTACCAGGTCCACGACGCCACCCACCCCAAGGACAACGACTACGGGGCCTGCTCCGACCACCGCGACCACACCCCGACGGCGCTCTTCACCTGGAAGGCGCTCTCCCAGTGGGTGGCCGACACCACTCAGCGCGACGGCCACCCCCCGCGCTTCGTCACCACGGCCTTCCGCGGCTACTACAACCAGCGCTGGCCGCACAATCTGCCCCCCGAGGTCGTGGAGCAGAAGCACCGCCTGGTCGCGGCGTACGGCGGCGACCCGCAGTGGGAGTGCGGCAACCCCGGCGGCTGCGGCGACTACGGCCAGGGCGGCGACCGCCCGCTGAAGAACCGCAAGGGCTGGATCCGCTCCACCCACTACCGCTACAAGGGCGCCACCACGGCCCCCGGCACCGACAAGGCCGGCCGCCTGGAGGCGTACGGCGTCCTGGGCCTGCAGGCGGTGCGCTGGCAGGAGACCTCCGCCGGCAGCGGCCGCTGGGGCGAGCCGCAGAACCTCGGCGGCGGCCCCCTGGCCCCCGCCGTCGCCACCGTCAGGGACGCCGCCGGGCGCCGGCTGGTGTTCGCCCTGCGGTTCTCCGCCCTGGCCGGCCAGGGCCGCCCCGACACCCGCGAGATCGTGGTGCTGGAGCAGCGCGCCCCGGACGGGCCGTTCAAAGCCTGGCAGGGCCTCGGCAACCCCGAGCGCCGCCCCGACCGCGGCCGCCGGGTGGGCATGCCGGCCGCCGTGGCCACCCCCGACGGGCGCGTCCACCTCTTCGTCCGCAACGCCGGCAAGGGCGTCTCCGGCCGGGTGCGCGAGGCGGACGGCAAGTGGGGCCGCTGGCAGAGCCTGCACGGCGAGGAGATCCAGGACGGCCTGACGGTGGTGCTGGACGCCCGGCAGCGCGTCCACGTCTTCGGCGAGGGCCGGGACACGGTGCACCACTGGACGCAGGACGAGCCGGGCAAGCCGGTCCGCCACCAGCCCGTCAAGGGCCTGCCGCAGCCCGGCGGGCTCCCGGGGGCCGCTCTGGGCCCCGACGGCGAGCTGGCCCTCGTCTACCGCACCCCCGCGACCCTTCAGCCGGCCGTGTACCGCTTCGCGCCGGGCCCCGACGACTCCGCCGGGGACTTCGGGGACATCGCCACGACGGAGCTCCAGGACTTCGCCGGCTACGGGCCGCTGGCCGCCCACACCCTGGCGGCCCGCGGCGGCAAGGACACCGTGATGGTGCTGGGCCGGGCCCTGAACGGCGAGATACAGCTCACGGACGGCGGGCAGAGCGACGCCGAGCTGGTGCGCTCCCCCGGCAAGCTGGTGCCCGTGGGCACCTCCGGGATCCTCACCGACGCCGGTCACCGCCTGTGCGTGGTGGGCATGAGCCCGGACGCGGCGCCCTGGATCTGGCGGCCGTAGGAATCACGCGACTGCCCTGTCCGGCGCCGTTGCCGCCCGCGGCGGCGAGCACCCTGCGGGCGTGTCCTCGATCTCCCCCGGCTACCGCCGGGGGAGATCGAGGACACGCCGTGCAGCGGTGGTGCAGGCAGAGTTTCGACATTCACCCCCCGGAGGGACTCCGCTTTCCCCGGGACGAGGGGTCCCACGCCATGACGTAGGTCGCGGCGCCCACCGGATCGATCTTGCTATGTTGCGGGGATGCCGACCCTGCCGCCCACCCCGGGCCGACGGCTCCTCGCCGTCAGCGACCTGCACGTCGGCGTGGCCGACAACGTCCCCATCATGGAGTCCCTGCGGCCGGAGACGGACGAGGACTGGCTCATCGTGGCCGGTGATGTCGCCGAGCGCGCCGAGGACGTCGAGAACGCCCTGAAGCTGCTCGCGAGCCGCTTCTCCAAGGTGGTGTGGGCCCCCGGCAACCACGAGCTGTGGACCCCGAAGTCCGACCCCGTCGAGCTGCGCGGCGAGGCCCGTTACGCCTATCTGGTGGAACTCTGCCGCGGCCTGGGCATCTCCACGCCCGAGGACCCCTACCCCGTGTGGGAGGGCGAGGGCGGACCCGTGGCGGTCGCCCCGCTGTTCACGCTGTACGACTACTCCTGGCGCACCCCGAAGGCCGCCGACAAGGCGCAGTCCCTGGCCCAGGCCCACGAAGCGGGCATCGTCTGCACGGACGAGTACCTGCTGCACCCGGATCCCTACCCGGCGGCCGACGACTGGTGCCGTGCCCGCGTCGCCGCGACGGAGGCCCGGCTGGCCGCGCACGATCCGTCCCTGCCGCTGGTGCTCGTCAACCACTGGCCGCTGGTGCGCGAGCCCACGGACGTCATGACGTACCCGGAGTTCGTCCAGTGGTGCGGCACCGACCTGACCCGCGACTGGCACCGCCGCTTCACCACCGCGGCCGTCGTCTACGGGCACCTGCACATCCCCCGCACGACCTGGTACGACGGGGTGCGCTTCGAGGAGGTCTCGATCGGCTACCCCCGCGAGTGGCGGCGCCGGGGCCACCCCAAGGGCCTGCTGCGGCAGATCCTGCCGTACCCGGCCTGAGCCGGGACACCGGGGCGGAGACGGCCGCGGCGGAAACGAAAGAAGGCGGGCCCGCACATCTCGCGATGTGCGGGCCCGCCTTTGATCCTTCGGTAACCCCCGCAGCTCCCCGGGAGGAGCTACGGGACGGTAAGACCGTTGTTACGCGTTGATCTTGGTGACCTGGCCGGCGCCGACGGTGCGGCCGCCCTCACGGATGGTGAAGCGCAGGCCCTCCTCCATCGCGACGGGCTGGATCAGGTTGACGGTCATCTCGGCGTTGTCGCCGGGCATGACCATCTCCGTGCCCTCCTTGAGGGTCACGACACCGGTCACGTCAGTCGTACGGAAGTAGAACTGCGGACGGTAGTTGTTGAAGAACGGGGTGTGACGGCCACCCTCGTCCTTCGACAGGATGTACGCCGTGGCCTCGAACTCGGTGTGCGGCGTGACCGTGCCCGGCTTGATGATGCACTGGCCGCGCTCGACGTCCTCGCGCTTGATGCCACGGAGGAGCAGACCGACGTTCTCACCGGCCTGGCCCTCGTCGAGCAGCTTGCGGAACATCTCGATACCGGTGACCGTGGTGGTGGTCTTCTCGGTCTTGATGCCGATGATGTCGACGGTCTCGTTGACCTTGAGGACACCGCGCTCGATACGACCGGTGACGACGGTGCCACGACCGGTGATCGTGAAGACGTCCTCGATCGGCATCAGGAACGGCTTGTCGACGTCACGCTCGGGCTGCGGGATGTTCTCGTCCACGGCCTTCATGAGGCCGAGGAGCTTCTCGCCCCACTCCTTGTCGCCCTCGAGCGCCTTGAGAGCCGAGACCTGGACGACGGGGCAGTTGTCGCCGTCGAACTCGTACTCGGAGAGGAGCTCACGGACCTCGAGCTCGACGAGCTCCAGGATCTCCTCGTCGTCCACCATGTCGGCCTTGTTCAGGGCGACGACGATGTACGGAACGCCGGACTGGCGGGCCAGGAGCACGTGCTCCTTGGTCTGCGGCATCGGACCGTCGGTCGCGGCGACCACGAGGATCGCGCCGTCCATCTGGGCGGCACCGGTGATCATGTTCTTGATGTAGTCCGCGTGACCCGGGCAGTCGACGTGGGCGTAGTGACGCGACTCGGTCTGGTACTCAACGTGAGCGATCGAGATCGTGATACCGCGCTGACGCTCTTCCGGCGCCTTGTCGATCTCGTCGAACGGCGTGAAGGGGTTCAGGTCCGGGTACGCGTCGTGCAGCACCTTGGTGATCGCCGCGGTAAGAGTGGTCTTACCGTGGTCGACGTGACCGATGGTGCCGATGTTGACGTGCGGCTTAGTCCGCTCGAACTTCGCCTTCGCCACTGTTCCTCCTACGGAGTGGTTCTGTACGCCTTACTTCAACGGCGCCAGGTGATCTTTGCTGGGGTGCCGTCCACCGGGGCACCCGCCGCATTCCTGGGAGTGCGGCGGTATGCCCCGACAGTCGGTGTAAAGCCTAAAGCGTGAGCTTCGCGTGCGAAGACGCGGAGTTACTCGCCCTTGGCCTTCGCGATGATCTCCTCGGCGACGTTCCGGGGAACCTCGGCGTAGGAGTCGAACTGCATCGAGTAGCTTGCGCGACCCGAGGTCTTGCTGCGGAGGTCTCCGACGTAGCCGAACATCTCCGACAGCGGAACCAGGCCCTTGACGAGCTTGGCGCCGTGACGGTCCTCCATGGCCTGAATCTGGCCACGGCGGGAGTTGATGTCACCGATGACGTCACCCATGTAGTCCTCGGGGGTGGTGACCTCGACGGACATCATCGGCTCGAGAAGAGCCGGCGACGCCTTGCGAGCACCCTCCTTGAACGCCATGGAACCGGCGATCTTGAAGGCGAGTTCGGACGAGTCGACGTCGTGGTAGGCGCCGTCGAGCAGCGTCACCTTGACACCGGTCAGCGGGTAGCCGGCCAGCACGCCGAACTCCATGGCCTCCTGGCAACCCGCGTCCACGGACGGGATGTACTCCCGCGGGATACGGCCACCGGTGACCTTGTTCTCGAACTCGTAGCCATCGCCCTCGAGGGGCTCGATGGCCATCTGCACCTTCGCGAACTGGCCGGAACCACCAGTCTGCTTCTTGTGCGTGTAGTCGATACGCTCGACGGCCTTGCGGATCGTCTCGCGGTACGCGACCTGCGGCTTGCCGACGTTCGCCTCGACGCGGAACTCACGGCGCATACGGTCGACCAGCACGTCGAGGTGCAGCTCGCCCATACCCGCGATGATGGTCTGGCCCGTCTCCTCGTCCGTGTGGACCTGGAAGGACGGGTCCTCCTCGGCGAGACGCTGGATGGCGACACCCAGCTTCTCCTGGTCGCCCTTGGACTTCGGCTCGATGGCGACCTGGATCACCGGGGCCGGGAAGTCCATGGACTCCAGGATGACCGGCTTCGCGGCGTCGCAGAGGGTCTCACCGGTGGTGGTCTGCTTCAGACCCATGACGGCGACGATGTCACCGGCACCCACCGACTCGATCTCCTCACGCTTGTTCGCGTGCATCCGGTAGATCTTGCCGATGCGCTCCTTCTTGCCCTTCACGGAGTTCTGCACCGCGGTGCCGGTCTCCATGCGGCCCGAGTAAACCCGGACGAAGGTGAGCTTGCCGAGGTGCGGGTCGCTCATGATCTTGAAGGCAAGACCGGCGAACGGCTCGTCGTCGGAAGGCTTGCGCTTCACGACCTCGTCGGGGTTGTTGACGGCGTGACCCTCAACAGCCTCGATGTCGAGCGGCGACGGCAGGTAGCGGACCACGGCGTCGAGCAGGGGCTGGACGCCCTTGTTCTTGAACGCGGTACCACAGAACACCGGGGTGACGGTGACGGAGTCGGCGCTGCCACGGGAGGCGAGCGTGATGCGGCGGATGGCCGCCATCAGCTGCTCCTCGGTGGGCTCCTGGCCCTCGAGGTACAGCTCCATCATCTCGTCGTCGTGCTCGGAGACACCCTCGAGCAGCTTGCCGCGCCATTCCTCGGCGGCCTCGATGTGCGTGGCCGGGATGTCGACGACGTCGTACATCTCGCCCTTGGCGGCCTCGGCGGACCAGACCAGAGCCTTCATCTGGACGAGGTCGACCACGCCCTTGAAGTCGGCTTCGGCACCGATCGGCAGCTGCATGACCAGCGGCACCGCACCGAGACGGTCGACGATCATGTCGACACAGCGGTGGAACTCGGCGCCGGTGCGGTCCAGCTTGTTGACGAAGCAGATGCGCGGCACGCCGTAGCGGTCCGCCTGACGCCAAACGGTCTCGGACTGCGGCTCAACACCGGCGACGCCGTCGAACACCGTCACGGCACCGTCGAGGACGCGCAGCGAACGCTCCACCTCGACGGTGAAGTCGACGTGGCCCGGCGTGTCGATGATGTTGATCGTGTGGTCGACGTCGTTCAGCGGCCAGTGGCAGGTCGTCGCGGCAGACGTGATCGTGATGCCGCGCTCCTGCTCCTGCTCCATCCAGTCCATCGTGGCAGCGCCGTCGTGGACTTCACCGATCTTGTACGAGACACCGGTGTAGAACAGGATCCGCTCGGTGGTGGTCGTCTTGCCCGCGTCGATGTGGGCCATGATCCCGATGTTGCGGACCTTGGCCAGGTCAAGCGAAGTGGTGGCCATATGGCTCAGTCTTCTCTCGGTCTCGATGTGGGTAGCGACTACCAGCGGTAGTGCGCGAAGGCCTTGTTGGACTCGGCCATCTTGTGCGTGTCCTCACGCTTCTTGACCGCAGCGCCCAGACCGTTGGAGGCGTCCAGGAGCTCGTTCATGAGGCGCTCGGTCATCGTCTTCTCGCGACGGGCGCGGGAGTAGCCGACGACCCAGCGGAGCGCGAGGGTGGAGGCGCGGCCCGGACGGACCTCGACCGGCACCTGGTAGGTGGCGCCACCGACACGGCGGGACTTGACCTCGAGCGCCGGCTTGACGTTCTCGAGGGCGCGCTTGAGCGTGATGACCGGGTCGTTGCCGGTCTTCTCGCGCAGGCCTTCCATGGCGCCGTAGACGATGCGCTCAGCGGTGGAGCGCTTGCCGTGCAGCAGGATCTTGTTGATCAGCGACGTGACAAGAGGAGAACCGTAGACCGGGTCGATGATGACCGGGCGCTTCGGGGCGGGGCCCTTACGAGGCATTCTTACTTCTCCTTCTTGGCGCCGTAGCGGCTGCGAGCCTGCTTACGGTTCTTGACGCCCTGCGTGTCGAGGGAGCCGCGGATGATCTTGTAGCGAACACCCGGCAGGTCCTTCACACGACCGCCGCGCACGAGCACGATGGAGTGCTCCTGCAGGTTGTGGCCCTCACCCGGAATGTAAGCGGTGACCTCGATGCCGGAGGTCAGACGCACACGCGCGACCTTACGGAGCGCCGAGTTCGGCTTCTTCGGGGTGGTCGTGAAAACACGCGTGCAGACGCCGCGACGCTGGGGCGAACCCTCGAGCGCGGGCGTCTTGTTCTTCTCGACCTTGTCCTGCCGGCCCTTTCGGACCAGCTGCTGGATCGTAGGCACCGTTTCTCCGGTTTCTGTGTGCCGATCACGATAAAACTAACCTGGGGCTACGCACCGACCCACGCGGTCGGGTGTGTCGAAAGCTGCAGACCCCCGCCGGAGGCGGAATGATGCAGAATTCGGTGTCTTGACCGTTACGGTCCGAGCATCTCGCACGGTCTAACGGCACGCACGAGAGCCCAGGGACACCCCAGGCACAAGGTCAGAGCGTACCTAGCGCATGGGCTGCGGTCAAAACAAATGCACACGCGGGGGACGCCCCGATGCGCAGCATATGTCGCACGGCGGCCCCCACTCCCCTGCCCTGACAAGGGTCGACGCCCCCGCGGCGGAACCGGCCGGCCGCCGGGCGCCCGAACGAGTGAGAGCGACGACACGCCGCAGGGCGGCCACCCCGGTGTGGGGTGACCGCCCTGCGGCGCTCGACTTGCGACCTACTGGTTGTACGGACCGTAGTCGTAGTCCTCCAGCGGGACCGCCTGGCCGGAGCCGGTGCCGAAGGGCGAGTAGTCGATGTCGTCGTAGCCGACGGCCGAGTACATCGCGGCCTTGGCCTCCTCGGTGGGCTCCACCCGGATGTTGCGGTAACGGGCCAGGCCCGTACCCGCCGGGATGAGCTTACCGATGATGACGTTCTCCTTGAGGCCGATCAGGGAGTCCGACTTGGCGTTGATCGCCGCGTCGGTCAGGACCCTGGTCGTCTCCTGGAAGGACGCCGCCGACAGCCACGACTCGGTGGCGAGCGAGGCCTTGGTGATACCCATCAGCTGCGGACGGCCGGAGGCGGGGTGACCGCCCTCGGTGACCACACGGCGGTTCTCACCCTCGAAGCGCGAGCGCTCCACGAGCTCGCCCGGCAGCAGCTCCGCGTCGCCGGACTCGATGATCGTCACGCGGCGCAGCATCTGCCGGATGATGATCTCGATGTGCTTGTCGTGGATCGACACACCCTGCGAGTTGTAGACCTTCTGGACCTCGCCGACCAGGTGGACCTGGACGGCGCGCTGGCCGAGGATGCGCAGGACGTCGTGCGGGTTAGTGGCACCCACGGTGAGCTTCTGGCCCACCTCGACGTGCTCGCCCTCGCTGACCAGCAGACGGGCACGCTTGGAGATCGGGAACGCCGTCTCCTCGCTGCCGTCGTCCGGAGTGACGACGATCTTCTTGGTCTTCTCGGTCTCCTCGATGCGGATGCGGCCGGCCGCCTCCGAGATCGGGGCGACACCCTTGGGCGTACGAGCCTCGAAGAGCTCGACGACACGGGGCAGACCCTGGGTGATGTCGTCACCGGCCACACCACCGGTGTGGAAGGTACGCATCGTCAGCTGGGTACCGGGCTCACCGATCGACTGGGCCGCGATGATGCCGACGGCCTCACCGATGTCGACCAGCTTGCCGGTGGCCAGCGAGCGGCCGTAGCAGAAGGCACAGGTGCCGACCGCGGACTCGCAGGTCAGGACCGAGCGGGTCTTGACCGTCTCCACGCCGTGCGCGACGAGCTGCTCGATGAGCACGTCACCGAGGTCGACGTTGGCCGGCGCGATGACCTTGCCGTCGATGACGACGTCCTCGGCCAGCATGCGGGCGTAGACGCTCGTCTCGACGTCGTTGGTCTTGCGCAGGACACCGTCGGCGCCCTTGGTCGCGATCGCCAGCTTGAGGCCGCGCTCGGTGCCGCAGTCCTCCTCGCGGATGATCACGTCCTGCGAGACGTCCACCAGACGACGGGTCAGGTAACCCGAGTCGGCGGTACGCAGGGCGGTGTCCGCGAGACCCTTACGGGCACCGTGGGTGGAGATGAAGTACTCCAGCACGGTGAGACCCTCACGGAACGACGCCTTAATGGGTCGCGGGATGGTCTCGTTCTTCGCGTTCGACACCAGACCACGCATACCGGCGATCTGTCGCATCTGCATCATGTTTCCTCGGGCACCCGAGTCAACCATCATGAAGATGGGGTTCGTCTTGGGGAAGTTCGCGTTCATCGCCTCGGCAACCTCGTTGGTCGCCTTGGTCCAGATCGCGATGAGCTCCTGCGTGCGCTCGTCCTTGGTGATCAGACCGCGCTCGTACTGCTTCTGGACCTTCTCGTCCTGCGCCTCGTAGCCCTTGACGATCTCCTTCTTCGCCTCGGGAACGACGACGTCGGAGATGGCCACGGTGACGCCGGAACGGGTCGCCCAGTGGAAGCCCGCCGCCTTCAGGTTGTCGAGCGTCGCCGCCACGATGACCTTGGGGTAGCGCTCGGCCAGGTCGTTGACGATCTCGGAGAGCTGCTTCTTGCCCACCGAGTAGTCGACGAACGGGTAGTCCTCGGGCAGCAGCTCGTTGAAGAGCGCGCGGCCCAGGGTGGTGCGCAGCCGGAAGCTGTCACCCTGCTGCCACTCCGGCTCGCCCTCTTCGCGCACCGGCGGGGTCCAGCCACGCGGCGGGACGGTGCCGATCGGGAAGCGGATGTCGACCTTCGCCTGGAGCGAGAGCTCCTTGGCGTCGAACGCCATGATCGCCTCGGCGGTGGAGCCGAAGGACCGGCCCTCGCCGATGACCTTGCGCTCTTCCTCGTCGGTGGTGAGGAAGAACAGGCCCAGCACCATGTCCTGGGTCGGCATGGTGACGGGACGACCGTCGGCCGGCTTCAGGATGTTGTTCGAGGACAGCATCAGGATGCGGGCCTCGGCCTGCGCCTCCGCGGAGAGCGGCAGGTGGACGGCCATCTGGTCACCGTCGAAGTCCGCGTTGAACGCGGTGCAGACGAGCGGGTGGATCTGGATGGCCTTGCCCTCGACCAGCTGCGGCTCGAAGGCCTGGATGCCGAGGCGGTGCAGCGTGGGCGCACGGTTCAGGAGAACCGGGTGCTCGGCGATGACCTCTTCGAGCACGTCGTAGACGACCGTGCGGCCGCGCTCGACCATGCGCTTCGCCGACTTGATGTTCTGCGCGTGGTTCAGGTCGACCAGGCGCTTCATCACGAACGGCTTGAAGAGCTCCAGCGCCATGGCCTTGGGCAGACCGCACTGGTGCAGCTTCAGCTGCGGGCCGACGACGATGACGGAACGCGCGGAGTAGTCCACACGCTTACCGAGCAGGTTCTGACGGAAACGACCCTGCTTGCCCTTGAGCATGTCGCTCAGGGACTTCAGCGGGCGGTTGCCCGGACCGGTGACCGGACGGCCACGGCGGCCGTTGTCGAACAGCGCGTCGACGGCCTCCTGCAGCATCCGCTTCTCGTTGTTCACGATGATCTCGGGGGCACCGAGGTCAAGGAGACGCTTGAGGCGGTTGTTGCGGTTGATCACGCGGCGGTACAGGTCGTTCAGGTCGGAGGTCGCGAAGCGGCCACCGTCCAGCTGCACCATCGGACGCAGGTCCGGCGGGATCACGGGGATGCAGTCGAGCACCATGCCGCTGGGGCTGTTGCGCGTCTGCAGGAAGGCGGAGACGACCTTGAGGCGCTTGAGCGCACGGGTCTTCTTCTGGCCCTTGCCGGTCCGGATGATCTCGCGGAGGCGCTCGGCCTCCTCGTCGAGGTCGAAGGACTCCAGGCGCTTCTGCAGCGCGGCGGCGCCCATCGCACCCATGAAGTAGGTGCCGAAGCGGTCGCGCAGCTCGCGGTAGAGCAGCTCGTCGCCCTCGAGGTCCTGGACCTTGAGGTTCTTGAAGCGGCTCCACACCTCGTCGAGGCGGTCGATCTCGCGCTGCGCACGGTCGCGCAGCTGCTTCATCTCACGCTCGGCGCCCTCGCGCACCTTGCGGCGCACGTCGGCCTTGGCACCCTCGGCCTCCAGCTCGGCCAGGTCGGCCTCGAGCTTCTTGGCGCGGGCCTCCAGGTCGGCGTCGCGGCGCTGCTCGATCTGCTGGCGCTCGACGGAGACGTGCGCCTCCAGCGAGGGCAGGTCGCGCGTGCGGCGCTCCTCGTCCACCCACGTGATCATGTAGGCGGCGAAGTAGATGACCTTCTCGAGGTCCTTCGGGGCGAGGTCGAGCAGGTAGCCCAGCCGCGACGGAACGCCCTTGAAGTACCAGATGTGGGTGACGGGAGCGGCAAGCTCGATGTGGCCCATCCGCTCACGGCGCACCTTGGCACGCGTGACCTCGACGCCACAGCGCTCACAGATGATGCCCTTGAAGCGGACACGCTTGTACTTACCGCAGTAGCACTCCCAGTCCCGGGTCGGACCGAAGATCTTCTCGCAGAAGAGTCCGTCCTTTTCGGGCTTGAGGGTGCGGTAGTTGATGGTCTCCGGCTTCTTGACCTCGCCGTGGGACCAGGTTCGGATGTCGTCCGCGGTCGCCAGGCCGATCCGCAGCTCGTCGAAGAAGTTGACGTCGAGCACTGTTCGTCAATCCCTCTTTCAGGGTCGTGTCTTCATCATGGTCTGGGGGTCCCGGGGAGGCCGGGGCGCTACGAGAGCGCCCCGGCCAGACCCGTCAGACCTCTTCGACGCTGCTCGGCTCGCGCCGGGACAGGTCGATACCGAGCTCCTCCGCTGCGCGGAAGACGTCCTCGTCCGTGTCACGCATCTCGATGGACATGCCGTCCGAGGAGAGCACCTCCACATTGAGGCAGAGCGACTGCATTTCCTTGATGAGCACCTTGAAGGACTCGGGAATGCCGGGCTCAGGGATGTTCTCGCCCTTGACGATCGCCTCGTAGACCTTCACGCGGCCGGTCACGTCGTCGGACTTGATCGTCAGCAGCTCCTGGAGGGCGTAGGCGGCGCCGTATGCCTCCAGCGCCCACACCTCCATCTCACCGAAGCGCTGACCACCGAACTGAGCCTTACCACCCAGCGGCTGCTGGGTGATCATGGAGTACGGGCCGGTCGAACGGGCGTGGAGCTTGTCGTCGACCAGGTGGTGGAGCTTGAGGATGTACATGTACCCGACGGAGATCGGGTCCGGGAACGGCTCGCCGGAGCGGCCGTCGAACATCCGGGCCTTGCCGGAGGGCAGGACCAGGCGGTCACCGTCGCGGTTGGGGATCGTGGACTCGAAGAGACCGGCGATCTCGTCCTCGCGGGCGCCGTCGAAGACCGGGGTCGCGACGTTGGTGCCGGCGGCGACCTCGTCGGCGCCGATCGCCTGCAGACGCTTCATCCAGTCCTCGTCGCCCTCGACCTTCCAGCCGCGGCTGGCGAGCCAGCCGAGGTGGATCTCGAGGACCTGTCCCGGGTTCATTCGGGACGGGACACCGAGCGGGTTGAGGATGATGTCGACCGGGGTGCCGTCCTCGAGGAACGGCATGTCCTCGACCGGAAGGATCTTGGAGATGACACCCTTGTTGCCGTGACGGCCGGCGAGCTTGTCACCATCGGTGATCTTGCGCTTCTGCGCGACGTAGACGCGGACCAGCTGGTTCACGCCCGGCGGCAGCTCGTCGCCCTCTTCGCGGTCGAAGACGCGGACGCCGATGACCTTGCCGATCTCACCGTGCGGGACCTTCAGCGAGGTGTCACGGACCTCACGGGCCTTCTCACCGAAGATCGCACGGAGCAGACGCTCCTCGGGGGTCAGCTCGGTCTCGCCCTTGGGCGTGACCTTGCCGACGAGGATGTCGCCGGCGACGACCTCGGCACCGATGCGGATGATGCCGCGCTCGTCGAGGTCGGCGAGGACCTCCTCGGAGACGTTCGGGATGTCCCGGGTGATCTCCTCCGGGCCGAGCTTGGTGTCACGGGCGTCGACCTCGTGCTCCTCGATGTGGATCGAGGAGAGGACGTCGTCCTGCACGAGGCGCTGCGACAGGATGATCGCGTCCTCGTAGTTGTGGCCTTCCCACGGCATGAACGCCACGAGGAGGTTCTTGCCGAGCGCCATCTCGCCCTCGTCCGTGGACGGGCCGTCGGCGAGCACCTGACCGGTGCTGACGCGAGCGCCCTCGTCCACGACGACCTTCTGGTTGAAGGACGTGCCCTGGTTCGAGCGGGAGAACTTGGCGACGCGGTACGTGTTGTACGTGCCGTCGTCGTTGGCGACCGTGACGTAGTCCGCGGAGACCTCCTGGACCACACCGTCCTTCTCGGCCTTGATGACGTCACCGGCGTCGACCGCGCAGCGGTACTCCATGCCGGTGCCGACCAGCGGGGCCTCCGCCTTGATCAGCGGCACGGCCTGGCGCATCATGTTCGATCCCATGAGCGCGCGGTTGGCGTCGTCGTGCTCCAGGAAGGGGATCATCGCGGTCGCGACGGACACCATCTGGCGCGGGGAGACGTCCATGTAGTCGACGTCGTCGCCGGCGATGTAGTCGATCTCGCCGCCACGGCGGCGGACCAGCACGCGCGCCTCGGCGAAACGCATGTCCTCGGAGAGGGCGGCGTTCGCCTGGGCGATGACGAAGCGGTCTTCCTCGTCGGCAGTCAGGTAATCGACGTCGTCGGTGACCCGGCCGTCGACGACCTTGCGGTACGGGGTCTCGACGAAACCGAACGCGTTGACGCGGCCGTAGGACGCGAGCGAGCCGATCAGACCGATGTTCGGGCCTTCGGGGGTCTCGATCGGGCACATGCGGCCGTAGTGCGACGGGTGAACGTCTCGGACCTCGAAGCCGGCCCGCTCACGGGAGAGACCACCGGGGCCCAGCGCGGACAGACGGCGCTTGTGGGTCAGGCCCGACAGCGGGTTCGTCTGGTCCATGAACTGGGACAGCTGGCTGGTGCCGAAGAACTCCTTGATGGAGGCGACGACCGGCCGGATGTTGATCAGGGTCTGCGGCGTGATCGCCTCGACGTCCTGGGTGGTCATCCGCTCGCGGACGACGCGCTCCATACGAGCCAGACCCGTGCGGACCTGGTTCTGGATGAGCTCGCCGACGTTGCGCAGACGACGGTTGCCGAAGTGGTCGATGTCGTCGGTCTCGACGACGATCGAGGTGCCGTTCTCGCCGACCGTCTCCAGCTCACCGGCGTGCAGCTTGACCAGGTACTTGATCGTCGCGATGACGTCGTCGACGGTCAGCACACCGGCGTCGAGGGGGGCGTCCGCGCCGAGCTTCTTGTTCACCTTGTAGCGGCCGACCTTGGCGAGGTCGTAGCGCTTGGGGTTGAAGTAGAGGTTCTCGAGCAGCGTCTGCGCAGCCTCGCGCGTCGGCGGCTCGCCCGGACGCAGCTTGCGGTAGATGTCGAGCAGCGCGTCGTCCTGGCCCTGGGTGTGGTCCTTCTCCAGGGTGGCGCGCATGGACTCGTACTCGCCGAACTCCTCGAGGATCTGCTCGGTCGTCCAACCGAGAGCCTTGAGCAGAACGGTGACCGACTGCTTGCGCTTGCGGTCGATGCGGACACCGACCATGTCGCGCTTGTCGACCTCCATCTCCAGCCAGGCACCCCGGGACGGGATGATCTTGGCGGTGAAGATGTCCTTGTCGGACGTCTTGTCGATGTTGGAGTCGAAGTAGACGCCCGGCGAGCGGACCAGCTGCGAGACGACGACACGCTCGGTGCCGTTGATGCAGAAGGTGCCCTTGTTGGTCATGAGCGGGAAGTCGCCCATGAAGACCGTCTGCGACTTGATCTCGCCGGTCTCGTTGTTGGTGAACTCAGCGGTGACGAAGAGCGGGGCCGCGTACGTGAAGTCGCGCTCCTTGCACTCGTCGATGGAGTTCTTCGGCGGCTCGAAGCGGTGGTCGCGGAAGGTCAGCGACATCGACCCGGAGAAGTCCTCGATCGGGGAGATCTCTTCGAAGATCTCCTCCAGACCGGACTTCGTGGGGACGTCCTGACCACTGTCCAGCGCAGCCTCGACGCGAGCCTTCCAGGCGGCATTGCCGAGCAGCCAGTCGAAGCTCTCGGTCTGCAGCGCAAGGAGGTTCGGAACCTCGAGGGGCTCCTTGATCTTCGCAAAAGAGATGCGCAGCGGGGCGGTGCTGGCGCCGTTGTTCGTATTGGCAGTCGAGGCGTTGCGCGAGGCGGCCAAGAGGGGGTCCTTCCGAGGGCTCGGACTCACTACGCGCGTACCGGCCCCACTCCGTGCATACGAGAGAAATCCCAGCTCAGCGGGTTTCCATCAGCAGTGCTCGACAGTGGGCATGCCCCTGGTGACGGGCAGGGAGCAGCTAACAGGCAGCGCAAAGGGTCAGTGTAGCCACTTGGCCCACTGATGTCCAGAGCGGATTTCCGGAGACCGGTGCGATACCAATCTCTCCCTCCGGGATCCTGTTGTTCCTCATGCCTGGAGCAAGGCTTCCCTCTTCGCCGGCGATCCATGCCTCGGCTGCGGATCGATGTGGCGACGCGTCCTGAGAATTGCGCGCGGCGTGCCGTTCGTCAAGGCCCTGGGCCTCCGGACGCCTTCTGTGGCTCCTGTGCGACGGTCTCCCGACGAGCACCGCCGACAACAGCGATGATCACCATACTCGCCCGTGGGCCCGGGGCAAGGCAACCGTCGCGGGAACGCCCAAGGGCGACCACCCGCATGGGTGATCGCCCTTGAAACGTACTGCGGAGAGTCAGCGGACTCCGAAGGTCACTTGACCTCGACGGAGGCGCCGGCGCCCTTGAGGGCCTCGGCGGCCTTCTCCGCGGCGTCCTTCGCGACCTTCTCGAGGACCGGCTTCGGGGTGCCGTCGACGAGGTCCTTGGCCTCCTTCAGACCCAGGGAGGTCAGCTCGCGCACGACCTTGATGACCTGGATCTTCTTGTCACCGGCGGCGGTGAGGATGACGTCGAACTCGTCCTGCTCCTCGACGGCCTCGGCGGCGCCACCAGCGGCACCACCGGCGGCGGCCACGGCGACCGGGGCGGCAGCGGTGACGTCGAACTTCTCCTCGAAGGCCTTCACGAACTCCGCGAGCTCGATGAGGGTCATCGTCTCGAACTGACCGAGCAGCTCGTCCTGGGTGAGCTTCGCCATGATGGCGGTCCTTCCACTAATTCGGCTGGTGCCGGATGTACATTTCGGCGGGCGTACTACGGGCCCGCTGCGACCGTGACGGACGCGAGGTCACACGCTTGCGCGTGATTACTCGGCAGCCTCGGCCTCGACGGGAGCCGGCGTACCGGCACCGCCCTGCTCGACCTTGCTGCGAAGCGCCTCCGCGGTGCGGACGAACTTCGACGGGAGCGCCTGGAGGAGCGCGGCAGTCTGGGACTGCTTGCCCTTCATGGCACCCGCCAGCTTGGCGAGCAGAACCTCGCGGGACTCGAGGTCCGCAAGCTTCTTGATCTCATCGGCGGACAGCGCCTTGCCGTCAAGGACACCGCCCTTGATGATCAGGTTGGGGTTCTCCTTGGCGAAGTCACGAAGACCCTTCGCCGACTCCACCGGGTCACCGGTGACGAAGGCAACCGCCGTCGGACCAGTGAAGTGGTCGTCCAGCGAAGTGATCCCGGCCTCGTTGGCCGCAATCTTGGTCAGCGTGTTCTTCACCACGGCGTACTGGGCGTTCTCACCGAGCGAACGACGCAGCTCCTTGAGCTGCGCCACGGTGAGACCGCGGTACTCGGTCAGCACGGCGGCGTTCGAGCTGCGGAACTTGTCCGTCAGCTCGGCAACCGCGGCAGACTTGTCGGGCCTCGCCATGAGCCTCGGCCTCCTTCCGGGTGATTCGGACCGCATAGACACGCGAAGGGACCTGGGCAAAACGAAACGCCCCGGCGCGGGCGCTCGGGGCGTGTACTCGACCGCTCGGACCAGGGGTCCTCACGGGAGTTCAACCTCAAATCACCTGCGCAGGTCGCCCGCAGCTAGCGGATCCTTCGGCCACCACACCTTCTTGCGAAGGCACAGCAACGACCAGCGGTCTTTGGCTTCTGGCTCAAGGTACGTGAGGGGTGCGCTTCGATGCAAATCGCCCGGGGCGCGCCGCTCAGCGGCCGTTTCCGGGCCGTGGCTCCCCGGGGCGGCCCGGCGGTCCGGGCGGCCCGCAGAGCGGCACCCAAGGCTCCTGCGGGCCCGCGAAAAAGCCGGGCCCCGCACCCCCCGGAGGGGATGCGGGGCCCGGCCCGTGACGCTGACTCGCTACGAGAGGTCGATCAGACCGTCTCGTCCTCGACGAGGAGGTTGCGGGTGCGGTTGGAGTCCAGCGGGATGCTGGGGCCCATCGTCGTGGTCATGGCCGCCTTCTTGATGTAGCGGCCCTTCGCGGCGGAGGGCTTGAGACGGGTGATCTCCTCCAGCGCCGCAGCGTAGTTCTCGACCAGCTTGACCTCATCGAACGACACCTTGCCGATGATGAAGTGCAGGTTCGAGTGCTTGTCGACGCGGAACTCGATCTTGCCGCCCTTGATGTCCGTGACAGCCTTCGCCACGTCCGGGGTGACCGTGCCGGTCTTCGGGTTCGGCATCAGACCACGCGGACCGAGCACGCGGCCGAGGCGGCCGACCTTGCCCATGAGGTCCGGGGTGGCGACGACGGCGTCGAAGTCCAGACGGCCCTTCGCGACCTCGTCGATCAGTTCGTCGGAGCCGACGATGTCGGCGCCCGCGGCCTCCGCGGCCGCAGCACGGTCACCGGTCGCGAAGACCAGGACCCGGGCGGTCTTACCGGTGCCGTGCGGAAGGTTCACGGTGCCACGGACCATCTGGTCGGCCTTGCGCGGGTCGACGCCCAGACGCATGGCAACCTCGACGGTCGCGTCGAACTTGGTGGCGGAGGTCTCCTTGGCGAGACGGACGGCCTCGAGGGGGGCGTACAGGCGCTCCGCCTCGACCTTGGCGTCCGCAGCGCGGAGAGTCTTGCTGCGCTTCACTGCTTCTCCTCAGTTTTGGAGTCGTGGTGCGGACCAGCGCTGGTCCTTCCACGGTGGTGCGAAGGGGGCTGATCAGCCTTCGACGGTGATGCCCATAGAACGAGCGGTACCGGCGATGATCTTCTCGGCGGCGTCCAGGTCGTTCGCGTTCAGGTCGGGCATCTTCGTGGTGGCGATGTCACGAACCTGGTCGCGGGTGATCTTGGCGACCTTCTTGGTGTGCGGCTCGCCGGAGCCCTTCTCCACACCAGCGGCCTTGAGGATCAGCTTCGCGGCCGGCGGGGTCTTGGTGACGAAGGTGAAGGAGCGGTCTTCGTAGACCGTGATCTCCACCGGCACGACCATGCCACGCTGCGACTCGGTCGCGGCGTTGTAGGCCTTGCAGAACTCCATGATGTTCACGCCGTGCTGGCCCAGCGCGGGGCCGACCGGCGGGGCCGGGTTCGCGGCACCGGCGCTGATCTGGAGCTTGATAAGCCCCGTGATCTTCTTCTTCTTGGGAGGCATTGCTCTCTCCGGGTCCTAGTGAGAGTTTTTTGCCGGCGCACAGTGCGCGCAGGCATACCGCACCACGATAACGGGTAACATGCTGCGGCCAAAAACCGAGCAGGTCAGACAGGCTGCAAGCAGCCGGTCTGACCTGTTCGGAGGCGTGTGTCCGGAAGAAGCTAGTTCTTCTGGATCTGGTCGAAGCTGAGCTCGACCGGGGTCTCGCGACCGAAGATCTCGACGAGGCCCTTGACCTTCTTCGAGTCGGCGTTGATCTCGTTGATCGTGGCCTGGAGGGTCGCGAAGGGGCCGTCCGTGACGGTGACCGAGTCGCCCACCTCGAAGTCCAGCACCTGGACCTCGACCTTGCGGGACGGAGCCGGCTTGCCCTCGGCCTCGGCGGCCTCGCGGGCGGCCTTCTCCTCGGCCTCCGGGGCGAGCATCTTGACGATCTCGTCCAGGGTCAGCGGGTAGGGGTCGTAGGCGTTGCCCACGAAGCCGGTGACGCCGGGGGTGTTGCGGACGACGCCCCAGGACTCGTTCGTCAGGTCCATGCGCACCAGGACGTAGCCCGGGAGCTTGTTCTGGCGGACGGTCTTGCGCTCGCCGTTCTTGATCTGCGCGACCTCTTCCTGCGGCACCTCGGCCTGGAAGATGAAGTCCTCGACGTTGAGCGAGACGGCGCGCTGCTCGAGGTTGGTCTTCACGCGGTTCTCGTAACCCGCGTAGGTGTGGATGACGTACCACTCGCCCGGCAGACCGCGGAGCTCCTCGCGGAGAGCGGCGACCGGGTCGACCGGAGCCTGCTCCTCGGCCTCGGCGAGGGGCTCGGCGTCGGCCTCGTCGGCGGCGTCGGCAGCCTCGGACTCGTCGTCCTCGGTGTGGAGGGCGGCGTCCTCGGCGGGCTCACCCGCGGCGGCGTCCTCGGCGTCGAGCTCGTCGGCGCCGTCGGCGTTCTCGACGATCTCCTGCGGGGTGTCGTCGCCCTCGACCTCGGCCGAGACAGCCGCGTCCACGTCGGCCTCTGCAGCCGCGACCGGCTCGGCGGCTTCGTTCAGGTTCGGGTCAGACACGTGGCTGCTTCTTCCTGGCTTCAAGGGGTGGAACGTGCGAAGGGGCGGCTCTCCGAAAAGCAGCCGCCCTACGCGCGGGTTCAGCCGAATACGTACTTGACGGCGTTGGAGAACCCATAGTCAATCACGGTGACCAGGCCAATGACGATGACGACAAAGACGATCACCACGGTGGTGTACGTCGACAGCTGGCCGCGCGTGGGCCAGACGACCTTGCGAAGCTCGGCGACGATCTGGCGATAGAAGAGCGCGAGGCGGCCGAAAGGCCCCTTCTTTCCGCGCTTCCCGCCACGGCGGCCCTTCTTGGTGGCCACCTCGTCCTCGGGACGACCGCTCTCAGGCGTCGCGGTGGAGCCAAGGGCTTCCGTCACTACGTCCTCACCTGAATCCGGGTCGTGAGCCGTGCCGCGCCCGGTTGAGCCGCACGGCGGTGCATTTCAGTACGTACGCATGCACGCACCCAGGAAACGATGCGTGTAGCAGGGCCGAAGGGACTTGAACCCCCAACCGCTGGTTTTGGAGACCAGTGCTCTACCAATTGAGCTACGACCCTTTGTGGTTCCCCCAACGTACCGCATCCGTCCGGACGCACGGTGTGCGCGCAGCGGATCTGCCGGTGAGGGGCCAACGACGCATGAGTGTACGTGCTCCGGCGCCTGACGTCGAACAGCGTCGCTTCGGGCCGCCGCGGCGCACCGCTGTCGCTGCACTCGTGTGCCCCCCGCGTGCCCCGTCTGGGACGATGCCCCCATGACCGCTGCGACCCCCTCCCAGCCCCCTGTTCAGTCCCCCACCGAGCGCCGGGTCTCCGCCCGCGTCGGGTCGATCTCCGAGTCGGCGACGCTCGCCGTGGACGCCAAGGCCAAGGCCCTCAAGGCCGCCGGCCGCCCGGTGATCGGCTTCGGTGCCGGCGAGCCCGACTTCCCGACCCCCGGCTACATCGTCGACGCCGCGGTGGAGGCGTGCCGCGACCCGAAGAACCACCGCTACACGCCGGCCGGCGGGCTGCCCGAGCTGAAGGCCGCGATCGCCGCGAAGACCCTGCGCGACTCCGGCTACGAGGTCCAGGCGTCCCAGGTGCTGGTCACCAACGGCGGCAAGCAGGCCATCTACGAGGCGTTCGCCGCGATCCTCGACCCGGGCGACGAGGTCATCGTCCCGGCGCCGTACTGGACGACCTACCCCGAGTCGATCCGCCTCGCGGGCGGCGTCCCGGTCGAGGTCGTCGCCGACGAGACCACCGGCTACCGCGTCTCGGTCGAGCAGCTGGAGGCCGCGCGCACCGAGCGCACCAAGGTGCTGCTCTTCGTCTCCCCCTCGAACCCCACCGGCGCCGTCTACTCCCGCGCCCAGGTCGAGGAGATCGGCCGCTGGGCGGCGGAGCACGGCCTGTGGGTGCTGACCGACGAGATCTACGAGCACCTGGTCTACGGCGACGCGGAGTTCTCCTCGCTGCCGGTGGTCGTGCCGGAGCTGCGCGACAAGTGCATCGTGGTCAACGGCGTCGCCAAGACGTACGCGATGACGGGCTGGCGCGTGGGCTGGGTCATCGCCCCCCAGGACGTGATCAAGGCCGCGACCAACCTCCAGTCCCACGCCACGTCCAACGTGTCCAACGTCGCACAGCGGGCCGCGCTGGCCGCCGTCTCCGGCGACCTGGAGGCCGTCGCCGAGATGCGGGTGGCCTTCGACCGCCGCCGGCAGACCATCGTGCGGATGCTGAACGAGATCGACGGCGTTCTCTGCCCGGAGCCGGAGGGCGCGTTCTACGCCTACCCGTCGGTCAAGGCGCTGCTCGGCAGGGAGATCCGCGGCAAGCGGCCCGCCACCTCCGTCGAGCTGGCCGCGCTCATCCTCGAAGAGGTCGAGGTCGCGGTCGTGCCCGGTGAGGCGTTCGGCACGCCGGGCTACCTGCGGCTTTCGTACGCGCTGGGTGACGAGGACCTGGTCGAGGGCGTCTCGCGCATCCAGAAGCTGCTGGCGGAGGCCAAGGCATAACCCTCGGTACGCGCAGTGCTCGCACGGGCTCCCGGCTGCCGCCGGGGGCCCGTCCGCGCTTCCGGGGGTTCTCGGGCGCCGTCCCGCTCCGCCACCCGTTCAGGGGCCGATCAGGAAAGTGCCTTCCGGTTGACCTGCCCGTACGGCAAGATCCTGGGATGGAGAGTGTTCACGCCCATGGCACAGCCGCTGGAAGAGACCTTCGTCTGCTGCCGAAAGCCCATCTGCACCTGCACTTCACGGGCTCCATGCGCCCGTCGACCATGCTGGAGCTGGCCGACAAGTACGGGGTGCACCTCCCCGAGGCGCTGAGCAGCGGAGAACCTCCCCGGCTGCGCGCCACGGACGAACGCGGCTGGTTCCGCTTCCAGCGCCTGTACGACATCGCGCGGTCCTGCCTGCGCTCCCCCGAGGACATCCGGCGGCTGGTCCGCGAGGCCGCCGAGGAGGACGTGCGCGACGGCTCGGGCTGGCTGGAGATCCAGGTCGACCCCACCTCGTACGCGCCGCGGCTCGGCGGGCTGATCCCCGCCCTGGAGATCATTCTGGACGCGGTGGAGAGCGCCTCCCGGGAGACGGGCCTGGGCATGCGGGTGCTGGTCGCCGCGAACCGCATGAAGCACCCGCTGGACGCCCGGACCCTCGCCCGGCTCGCCGTGCGCTACGCCGACCGGGGCGTCGTCGGCTTCGGGCTGTCCAACGACGAGCGGCGCGGGCTGGCCCGGGACTTCGACCGCGCCTTCCAGATCGCCCGCGAGGGCGGTCTGCTGGCCGCGCCGCACGGCGGGGAGCTCTCGGGGCCCAGCAGCGTCCGCGACTGCCTGGACGACCTGCACGCGGGCCGGGTGGGCCACGGGGTGCGCGCGGCGGAGGACCCCCGGCTGCTGCGCAAGCTCGCCGAGCGCGGGGTGACCTGCGAGGTCTGCCCGTCCTCGAACGTGGCCCTGGGGGTCTACGAGAAGCCCGAGGACGTGCCCTTGCGGACGCTGTACGACGCCGGGGTGCCGATAGCGCTGGGCGCGGACGACCCGCTGCTGTTCGGCTCCCGGCTGGCCGCGCAGTACGAGCTGGCGCGCGAGCACCACGGCTTCACGGACGCGGAGCTGGCGGAGCTGGCGCGGCAGTCGGTACGGGGGTCGGCGGCGCCGCCGGATGTCCGGGAGAAGCTGCTCACGGACATCGACCACTGGCTGACGTCCTAGCGGTGGTGCCGGGGCGGCGCCGTCCGGCCCGGCGGGCTAAAGGCTGACGCCCACCGTGACCGGCTCGTTCACCAGCGTCACCCCGAACGCCGCGAACACCCCGTCCCGGACCTCTCGCGCGAGCGCGAGCAGGTCCTCGGTCGTGGCCGCGCCGCGGTTCGTCAGCGCGAGCGTGTGCTTGGTCGAGATCCGGGCCGGCCCGGTCCCGTATCCCTTCGTGAAGCCCGCCTTGTCGATGAGCCACGCCGCGGACGTCTTGGTGAGCCCGTCGCCCGCCGGGTAGGCGGGCGGCGTGACGTCCGGCCCCAGCCGCTCCGCGGCGCGGGCGAGGAACGCCGCGTGCTCGGCCTCGGTGAGGATCGGGTTGGTGAAGAAGGACCCGGCGGACCACGTGTCGTGGTCCGCGGCGTCCAGGACCATGCCCTTGCCGGCCCGCAGGCCCAGCACCGTCTCCCGGGCCCGGGCGGCGGGCACCCGCTCGCCGGCCTCGACGCCGAGGGCGCGGGCGGTCTCCGGGTACTTCAGCGGCGCGGACAGCCCGCCCGCGTCCTCCAGCTCGAAGCGGACCCGGAGCACGACGTAGCGGCCGGGATCCTCCTTGAAGCGGCTGTGGCGGTAGGCGAAGCCGCAGTCGGCGTTGGGGATGGTGACGGTCTCCCCGGCGCGGCGGTCGTAGGCGACGACCTCGGTGATGGTCGAGGAGACCTCCTGGCCGTACGCGCCGACGTTCTGGATCGGCGTGGCACCGGCGGAGCCGGGGATGCCGGCGAGGCACTCGATGCCCGCGAGCCCGGCCTCGACGGTCCGGGCCACGGCGTCGGACCAGTTCTCGCCGGCGGCGAGCTCCAGGCGGGTGCCGTCGAGGGTGAAGCCGCGGCCGGCGATGCGCAGGGCGGTGCCGTCGAACCCCTTGTCGGAGATCACGAGGTTGCTGCCGCCGCCGATGATCAGCAGCGGTGTCCCGCTCGCGTCGGCCTCGCGGACGGTCGCGACGATCTCGTCGTCGGTCGTGGCCGTGACGAGGCGCGTCGCGGGGCCGCCGAGCCGGAAGGTGGTCAGGGGGGCGAGGGGGGCATCGTGGAGTTCCTGCACGCGCCCCAGGGTACGGGGGCCGTCCGCGGGGGCCGCCGGGTGCCTGCGGACGGCATGAGCGGGGGCGGTGGTGGGGGCGGCAGCCGCGGGCATGAGTAAGGGGCGCCCGCAGTGGCGGACGCCCCTTACTCCACCGGCTGTTCGCTTACGGCAGGCGGACGACGGCGCGGGACATGCCCAGCACCTTCTGGCCGGCGCTCTTCACCAGGAGGTCGACGCGGACCGTGCGGGCCTCGTCGTCCTTGGCCGCGACCTTGCCGCTGACCTCGATGAGCGCGCCCTCGGTGTCGTTCGGCACGATGACCGGCTTGGTGAAGCGCACCCCGTACTCGACGACCGCGCCGGGGTCGCCGGCCCAGTCGGTCACCACGCGGACGGCCTCGGCCATGGTGAACATGCCGTGCGCGATGACGTCCGGCAGTCCGACCTCCTTGGCGAACTTCTCGTTCCAGTGGATCGGGTTGAAGTCGCCCGAGGCGCCCGCGTACCGCACGAGGGTGGCGCGCGTCACGGGGAAGGTCTGCGCCGGGAGCTCGGTGCCGATCTCGATGTCGTCGTATGCGATCCGGGCAGCCATCACGCCTCCTCGGCGGCGCGGGCCACCAGCATCGTGTACGCGGTCACTACGTGCTCGCCGGTCTCGCTGTGGACGTCGCCGCGGACCGACACCACCTCGTTGCCGGCCATGGACTTGACCGACTCGATCGTGGAGGTGACCGTCAGCCGGTCTCCGGCGCGGACCGGGCGGGTGTAGGCGAACTTCTGGTCGCCGTGCACCACGCGGCTGTAGTCCAGGCCCAGCTGGGGGTCCTGGACGACCGTCTCGGCGGCCCGGAAAGTGATCGCGAAGACGAAAGTCGGCGGGGCGATCACATCCGGGTGTCCGAGCGCCTTCGCGGCCTCGGGGTCGGTGTACACCGGATTGGTGTCGCCGACGGCCTCGGCGAATTCGCGGATCTTCTCCCGGCCGACCTCGTAGGGGTCGGTGGCCGGGTAGGTCCGTCCGACGAAGGACTGGTCGAGCGCCATGAGCTCGGCACCTCCTGAGTGGACTGGTGAGGAGAACAGGGGAGAGGCAAGGGGGAAACGCGGGGAAGCAGCGGCTGCGGATACGCCATGAGGCCGCCCCCATTGGATGGGGACGGCCTCATGAACGAGCCTGGTGTTATCGCGTCTCGCGGTGAGCGGTGTGCGACTTGCAGCGGGGGCAGTGCTTCTTCATCTCAAGACGGTCCGGGTCGTTACGCCGGTTCTTCTTGGTGATGTAGTTCCGCTCCTTGCACTCCACGCAGGCCAGCGTGATCTTCGGGCGGACGTCGGTGGCAGCCACTGGAGTGCTCCTTGACGGAATGGACGGATGAACGCAGACAAGAGTAGCCGATCGGAGGACCGACCCCACAATCGGCTACTACGTGTAGCGGTGACCGGACTTGAACCGGTGACACAGCGATTATGAGCCGCTTGCTCTACCGACTGAGCTACACCGCTTTGATGCGGGAGAGATCCTCGCCCGAAGGCGAGGAACCTCACACACCAGAGCCCCAATACGGAATCGAACCGTAGACCTTCTCCTTACCATGGAGACGCTCTGCCGACTGAGCTATTGGGGCGAGCGAGGAAGACATTACACGGTTGGCCGCCGAAGGTGAAATCCGTATCCGGCCGCCCTCCCAAGGGCCTCTCCGCGGCCCTCCCGCACCACACCAGTACGACTATTCGTCGCTTGCTCGAAGCCGTTCCGGACGCGCCCTAGGCTCGGACCACGCTGCGTGATCATGCACGCCCGGCCCTGGAGGAGCGCGATGCCCGACAGCCAGCCGCAGCCCCCGAGAAACCCCGGAGGCGACGCCACTTCGCCCGGCGTCCCGTACGGCCCCGCGCCCGGTGACAGCGCCCTGGTGCTGTGCGGCGCCCTGCTCGCCGACGGCCGCACCGTCGACGTCCGGCTCAGCGACGGCCGCATCGAGGCGGTGGGGACGCCCGGCAGCGTCGTCCCCGGCCCGCGGGTCGACCTCAGCGGCTATCTGCTGCTGCCCGCCCCCGCCGAGCCGCACGCCCACAGCGACACCGCGCTCACCGCGGACGCCGAGGGCCCCGTCCCGTACGCCGTCCAGGACGTCCAGCGCCGCGCCACCGAGGCCGCGCTGCTCCAGCTCGGCCACGGCGCCACCGCGCTGCGCTCGCACGTCCGCATCGGCGGCGTCCAGGGCCTGCGCTCCCTGGAGGCCGTGCTCCAGGCGCGGCGCACCCTGCGCGGCCTCACCGACCTCACCCCCGTCGCCGTCCCCCGGCTGCTGACCGGCGTCGCCGGGGCCGACGGGCTGGCGATGCTGCGGGACGCCGTGAAGATGGGCGCGGCCGTGGGCGGCTGCCCCGACCTCGACCCCGACCCGACCGGCTACGCCGAGGCCACCCTGGACCTCGCCGCCGAGTACGGCTGCCCCGTCGACCTGCACACGGACGGGGACGACCCGCCCCGGCTGGCCCGGCTGGCCGCCATGGCCGGGGGCCTGCGCCCCGGCGTCACCGTCGGCCCCTGCGGCGGCCTGGCCCGGCTCCCCCGCGACCAGGCCGCCCGGGCCGCCGAACAGCTCGCGGCGGCCGGGGTGACGGTGGTCTGCCTCCCGCAGGGCGACTGCTGCGCGCTGGAACGGCGCGGGGCGCGCGTCTCCCAGTGCGCGCCGGTGCGGCTGCTGCGCGCGGCGGGCGTGCGGGTGACGGCCGGGAGCGGCGCCGTGCGGGACGCGGCGAACCCCGTCGGCCGCGGCGACCCCCTGGAGGCGGCCTTCCTGCTGGCCTCCCGCGGCGAGCTGTGCCCGGCCGAGGCGTACGAGGCGGTGAGCGGCCGGGCCCGGGCGGCCATGGGGCTGCCGCGGGTGCGGGTGGAGGCCGGCTTCCCGGCTGAGCTGCTGGCCGTGCGGGGCGAGCGGATCGAGGGGGTGCTCTCCCTGGCCTACAGCCGCCTGGTGGTGCACCAGGGCCGGGTGGTGGCCCGCACGAGCGCGGTGCGGGAGTACTGCGACTCGTCGGCGGTGGCGGCGCTGGACCTGCCCCGGCAGTCGTCCCGCGGCGGCGAGCCCTCCTGACGTGCGGAGCGGGGCGTACCGCGTACGGTCGGATCATGCGCATTGTCATCGCAGGTGGACATGGTCAGATCGCGCTGCGGCTGGAGCGGCTGCTCGCCGGGCGCGGTGACGAAGTGGCGGGCATCATCCGCAGGCCGGAGCAGGCGGGCGATCTGCTCGCCGCCGGTGCCGAACCGGTGGTCTGCGACCTGGAGTCGGCGTCCGTCGAAGATGTCGTCCGGCACCTGGAGTCGGCCGACGCGGCCGTCTTCGCGGCCGGGGCGGGCCCGGGCAGCGGCATCGAGCGCAAGGACAGCGTGGACCGCGCGGCGGCGTCCCTGTTCGCGGACGCGGCGGAGGCGGCCGGGGTGCGGCGCTTCGTCGTCGTCTCGTCCATGGGGGCCGACCGCGAGCCGCCGGAGGGCACCGATCCGGTCTTCGCCGCCTACCTGCGCGCGAAGGCCGCGGCCGACGCGGACGTCATGGCGCGGGCCGGCCTGGACTGGACGATCCTGCGCCCCGGCAGCCTCACCGACGAGCCCGGTACGGGTCTGGTGACCCTGGCGGAGTCGACGGGCCGCGGCGCGGTGCCCCGGGACGACGTCGCGGCGGCCCTCGCGGCGCTGCTCGCGGAGCCGGGCACGGCGGGGCTCACCCTGGAGCTGGTCGGCGGCGACACGCCCGTGGAGAAGGCCGTCCGGGACGTCGCGCGGGGCTGAGGGCGCAGCCGGACGCGGTCCGGGGCGAAAAGTGCGGCAGATCACGTCGCGCGGGCCGTGGGCGGCCGGGAATCGTGGAAACGGCCGGAAAACACAGAAGGACCTCTCCGAATGGAGAGGTCCTTCTCATGTGGCGGCGCCAGGGTTCGAACCTGGGTAGGCTGAGCCGGCAGATTTACAGTCTGCTCCCTTTGGCCACTCGGGCACACCGCCAAGGGTTGTCGCCGCGGTTTCCGCCTTGCGGTGGAACTCCGGGGCAACGACGTAAACCATACCCGATGACCAGGGGTGGTCCGCCACTCGATTCGTCGCCCCTCCCCCGGGCCCCGGGTGGCTAGGCTGGCGGGGTGGTCTGCACGGCCGCACCCCTGATGGATCTACGTACGAGGAGCCAACTCAATATGGCCGACTCCAGTTTCGACATCGTCTCGAAGGTCGAGCGGCAGGAGGTCGACAACGCCCTCAACCAGGCCGCCAAGGAGATTTCGCAGCGCTACGACTTCAAGGGCGTCGGCGCCTCGATCGCCTGGTCCGGCGAGAAGATCGAGATGCGGGCCAACGCCGAGGAGCGGGTCAAGGCGGTGCTCGACATCTTCGAGACCAAGCTGGTCAAGCGCGGCATCTCCCTGAAGTCCCTGGACGCGGGCGAGCCGCAGCCCTCCGGCAAGGAGTACAAGATCTTCGCCTCCATCGAGGAGGGGATCTCGCAGGAGAACGCGAAGAAGGTCGCCAAGATCATCCGCGATGAGGGCCCCAAGGGCGTCAAGGCCCAGGTCCAGGGCGACGAGCTGCGCGTCAGCTCCAAGAGCCGCGACGACCTCCAGACCGTCCAGGCCCTCCTCAAGGGCAAGGACCTGGACTTCGCGATCCAGTACGTCAACTACCGCTAGCCGTACCGGACACGGGACGGGCACGCCGCGGACCTGACGCGCGGGAGGGCGGGCCGGAGAGCTTTTCTCCGGCCCGCCCTCTTCGCGTGCCGCGGGGTGCGCCGGCCGGCTACCAGCGGTACCCGGCGTACGCCTGGTCCGTCGGGACGATCTCGCGGCCCAGCGGCATCAGGGACAGCGGGATCAGCTTGAAGTTCGCGATGCCCAGCGGGATTCCGATGATCGTCACGCACAGCGCGATGCCGGTGAAGATGTGGCCGAGCGCCAGCCACCAGCCCGCGAAGACGAACCAGATGACGTTGCCGACCAGCGAGCCGGCGCCGGCGTCCCGTCGCTCGACGGTCGTCCGGCCGAAGGGCCACAGGGCGAAGCCGGCGATACGGAACGAGGCGATACCAAATGGAATCGTAATAATCAGGACACAGCAGATCAGTCCGGCGATCACATAGCCGATGGCCATCCAGAAGCCGCACAGGACCAGCCAGACGACGTTCAGAATGAGCTTCATAAAGGCCAGCCTTCCATGCGTCGGGTCACTCGGCGAGTGAGACGCGTGTACCCCCGGACGTGGTTGCGCGTGCCGTCCGGGGCCGCCGGGCGGGGCCTCAGGGGCGGTATCCGGCCATGCCTTCCAGGCGGCGGACGCGCTCGGCCATCGGCGGGTGGGTGGAGAAGAGCTTGGACAGGCCCTCGCCCGTGCGGAAGGGGTTGGCGATCATCATGTGGCTCGCGGTCTCCAGGCGGGGCTCGGGCGGCAGCGGGAGCTGCCGGGTGCCCGCTTCGAGCTTGCGGAGGGCCGAGGCCAGGGCCAGGGGGTCGCCGGTGAGCCGGGCCCCGGAGGCGTCCGCCTCGTACTCCCGGGAGCGGCTGACGGCCAGCTGGATGAGCGAGGCCGCGACGGGACCCAGCAGCATGATCATGATCATGCCGACGATGCCCGGGCCCTCGTCGTCGTCCGACCTGCCGAAGGGGATCAGCCAGGCGAAGTTGACGAGGAACATCACCACCGAGGCCAGCGCGCCCGCGACGGAGGAGATGAGGATGTCGCGGTTGTAGACGTGGCTGAGCTCGTGGCCGAGGACGCCGCGCAGCTCGCGCTCGTCGAGGAGGCGCAGGATGCCGTCGGTGCAGCAGACGGCGGCGTTGCGGGGGTTGCGGCCGGTGGCGAAGGCGTTGGGCGCCTCCGTCGGGGAGATGTACAGCCTCGGCATGGGCTGGCGCGCGGCGGTGGAGAGCTCGCGGACCATGCGGTAGAGCCCGGGTGCCTCGAACTCGCTCACGGGCCTGGCGCGCATCGCCCGCAGGGCCAGCTTGTCGCTGTTCCAGTAGGCGTAGGCGTTGGTGCCCAGGGCCAGCAGGACGGCCACGATCAGGCCCGTCCGCCCGAAGAGGCCACCGATGGCGATGATGAGTGCGGACAGCCCCCCGAGGAGGACGGCGGTCCTGAGCCCGTTGTGCCGGCGGTGCACGGTACGCCCTCCAAATGGTGCGGCGGGGGAACCCTTTGCTGCGGCGTTGCCCCTTTCCCGTTCGGGGTTCCGGTGGAGTCCCGGTGGGTCTCCATTGGAACCTTCCGAACAGGTCAACGCCGGATGGAGGCAGCTAGTTCCCTTGTGCACGCGAGGGCGCGCTGGGCCGTACGGGTGACCTCGGTTACAGCAGGGCTCCCGAGGCGAAGCGCAGGACGAGCTGCGGGGCGCCCGACAGGACGATGCCCAGGGCGGCCGCGAGGGCCATGGCGGCCGCGAGCGGCAGCGGGACGCGCGCGCGTCCGGCGCCGGCCTCCGGCGCCGTCTCCTGGCCGTCGGCCGGGCGGAAGAGGACCGCCGTCCACTGCAGGTAGTAGTACAGGGCGATGACGACGTTGACGGCCATGACGACGGCCAGCCAGCCCAGCCCCGCGTCGACGGCCGCCGAGAAGACGGTGACCTTGGCGAACAGCCCGATGACGCCCGGCGGCAGGCCGGCCAGGCACAGCAGGAAGAAGCCGAGGGCGAGGGCCGCCAGGGGGTTGCGCCGGTAGAGGCCGCGGTAGTCGGAGATGCGGTGGGCCGGGCTCGTCCGGGCGACGAGCGCGGCGACGGCGAAGGCGCCGAGGTTCACGGCCGCGTACATCAGCGCGTAGGCGACGGTGGAGCCGATGGCGTGCGCGGGTTCGTCGGTGTAGCCCGCCGCGGCGATCGGGACGAGCAGGTAGCCCGCCTGGCCCACGGAGGACCAGGCCAGCAGGCGGACGGCGCTGTGCGGGCGGTCCGGGCGCTGGCGCAGGGCCGCGGCGTTGCCGACGGTCATGGTGAGCGCGGCGAGGACGGCGAGGGCGGGGCCCCACACGTCGGCGTAGGAGGGGAAGGCGACGACGGTCACCAGGATCAGGCCGGTGAATCCGACCGCCTTGCCGATGACGGAGAGGTAGGCGGCGATGGGCAGGGGGGCGCCCGCGTAGGTGTCGGGGACCCAGAAGTGGAAGGGCACGGCCGCGGTCTTGAAGGCGAAGCCGACGAGGGTGAGGGCCACACCCGCCCGGGCGAGGGTCTCCAGGCGCGGGTCGACGCCGGTGAGGGCCTCGGCCAGCTGGGTCAGGTGCAGGGTGCCGGTGGTGGCGTAGACGAAGCTGACGCCGAGCAGCATGACGGCGGTCGCGGTGACCGAGGAGAGGAAGAACTTCAGGGCCGCCTCGGAGGAGCGGCGGTCGCCGCGCCGCAGGCCGACGAGGGCGAAGGCGGGCAGGGAGGCCACTTCGAGGGCGACGACGAGGGTGGCGAGGTCCCGGGAGGCGGGCAGCAGCGCGGCGCCCGCGGCGGAGGACAGCAGCAGGAACCAGTACTCGCCGGCGGGGAGTTTGAAATCGATCAGGTCGCTGATGGACAGAAGGGCCGTCAGCAGGGCGCCGCCGAGCACCAGGAGCTGGATGACGAGGGTGAAGTGGTCGGCTGTGTAACTGCACGCGCTGCCGGCGGTGGTGCCGGTGAGGCAGAACGTGGAGCGGTCGCCGCCCCGCAGCGGCAGCAGGGAGAGCCCGGCCAGGGTGAGGCCGCCGAGGGCGAGCCACCCGAGGAGGGGCTTGCGCTCCTCGGGGAGGAAGAGGTCGGCGACCAGGATGACGAGCGCCATCACGGCCGTGACGGTGGGCGGGGCGATGGCGAGCCAGTCGACGGACTGGACCAGGGAGCCCATCAGTTGCCTCCTCGGAGGAGCTGCTGCACGGCCGGGTCGGTGAGGCCGAGGAGGGCCGCGGGCCAGAGACCGGCGAGGACGGTGAGGACGACGAGGGGGGTCCAGGCGGCGAATTCGTAGGCCTTGACGTCCTGGCCGGCGGCGAGGGCGGGTTCGCCTCCCGGGCCGGCGGCGGGGGAGCCCATGCAGACGCGGCGGACGACGACCAGCATGTACGCGGCGGTCAGCAGGGTGCCGAAGCCGGCCAGGGCCATGAAGGTGAGGTAGGCGGGGCGGCTGAGCCCCTCGGCGGGCCGGAACGAGCCGAACATCGCGAGCATCTCGCCCCAGAAGCCCGCGAGGCCGGGCAGGCCGAGCGAGGCGGCGGCGCCGAAGGCCAGGAGGCCGCCCAGGCGGGGAGCCTTGCCGTAGAGGGCGGCGCCGGTGGTGCCGGAGAGGGTGTCGAGGTCGCTGGTGCCGTAGCGGTCCTTGATGGCGCCGACGAGGAAGAAGAGGAGGCCGGTGATGAGGCCGTGGGCGATGTTGGCGAAGAGCGCGCCGTTGACGCCGGTGGGGGTGAGGGTGGCGATGCCCAGGAGGACGAAGCCCATGTGGCCGACGGACGAGTAGGCGATCAGGCGCTTGAGGTCGCCCTTGGCGCCGGTGCGGGCGAGGGCCAGGCAGACCAGGGAGCCGTAGATGATGCCGGCGACGGCGAAGGCGGCGAGGTAGGGCGCGAGGGTGTGGGCGCCGTCCGGGGCGATGGGCAGGACGATGCGGACGAACCCGTAGGTGCCCATCTTCAGCAGGACGCCCGCGAGGAGGACCGAGCCGACGGTGGGTGCGGCGGTGTGGGCGTCGGGGAGCCAGCTGTGCAGGGGCCACATCGGGGCCTTGACGGCCAGTCCGATGCCGATGGCGAGGACGGCGATCAGCTGGGTGGTGCGGCTCAGCCCGGAGCCGTTGTCAGTGGCGAGTGCCACCATGTCGAAGGTGCCGCCCTTGAGGCCGAGGAGGAGGAGGCCGAGCAGCATGACGACGGAGCCGAGCAGGGTGTAGAGGATGAAGCGCCAGGCCGCGCGCTCGCGGCCCTCACCGCCCCAGCGGGCGATGAGGAAGTACATCGGGATGAGCACCATCTCGAACGCCAGGAAGAACAGCATCAGGTCGAGGACGGCGAAGCTCGCGAGGGTGCCGGATTCGAGCACGAGGATCAGTGCGACGAATGCCTTGGGAGACGGGCCCGCGGGCATTCTGAAGTAGCTGTACAGCGCGCACAGGAACGTCAGCAGCGCGGTCAGGACGAGCAGCGGCAGCGAGACGCCGTCGACGCCGAGGTGGATCCGGATGCCGAGGGCCGGGATCCAGCTGATGTCGGTGGTGCCCTGCATCCGGGCCGGGCTGTCGTGGTCGAAGCCGGCGGCCAGGGCGACGGTCAGCGCGAGCACGGCGCCCGTGACGGTGACGCCGTGGCGGAGCACCGCCTGGTCGGGGCTCTTGCCCTTGAGGCCGGGCGGGGCCGGGAGCAGGGCGGCGAGGGCGCCGAGGAGGGGGACGACGACGGTCGCAGCGAGGAGGGTCTGCATGACGGTATGACTCACGGTCAGGCTCCGGTGGCTACGAGCACGGCGGCGACGGCCAGGACGACGGAGCCGGCGAGCAGGGCGCTGAGGTAGGTCTGCACATTGCCGGTCTGGGCGCGGCGGACGGCCCAGCCGAGCAGGCGGGGGGCGGTGCCGGCGCCGCGCACGTAGGCGTCGACGACTTCGCGGTCGAGGAAGCGGGCGAGGCGGGCGGCGTCGCGCACGGGGCGGACGAAGAGGGTGCTGTAGACGGCGTCGAGGTGGAAGCCGGCCGCAGCGTGGCGGTGCAGGGGGCCGAGGAGGAGGCGGCCGGGGTCGGCCGGGTCCGGGGCGGAGGCGATGTTCCCGTAGACGGCCTCGTGGGTGGCGATGGCTTCCTCTTCGGAGGCGGCCGGGGAGGCGTCCGGGTCGGCGGCGACGGCGCCCATCGGGGTGCGGGCGGCGAGGGCGGCGGTGCGGCGCCGGGCCGCGCAGGTGACGAGCACGCCGGCGAGGGCGCAGCCGGTGCCGAGGACGGAGGTGGTGAGGGTCGGGGTGAGGGAGTGCCCGTCGAACCAGTCGGGGAGCTTCCAGGCGGCCAGGCCGAGGCCGAGGGCGGGGAGGAAGAGGACCCACAGG
Source organism: Streptomyces sp. NPDC046215 (assembly GCF_040646215.1). Classification (NCBI taxonomy): domain Bacteria; kingdom Bacillati; phylum Actinomycetota; class Actinomycetes; order Kitasatosporales; family Streptomycetaceae; genus Streptomyces; species Streptomyces sp. NPDC046215. The sequence goes on from NZ_JBEYZW010000043.1 coordinate 47,007, forward strand.
ACGGCGTTCATGGCGGCGGGCTGCCGGCCGTGGTCGGGGGCGTCGGTGCCCTTGCCGTGGAAGGCGAGCAGCCACAGCCGGGTGGCGTAGGCGGCGGTGAGGAGGGCGGTGAGCAGTCCGGCGGCGAGGACGGTCCAGCCCGCCGCGCCGGGGATGCCGGGGGTCTCGCCCAGGGCCGAGTGCTCGGCGGCGCCGAGGACGGCTTCCTTGGAGAAGAAGCCGCTGAACGGGGGGATCGCGGCGAGCGCGAGGAGGGCGACGGTCATCGTCCAGTACGCGTCGGGGATGCGCTTGGCGAGGCCGTTCATCCGGCCCATCGCGGCCAGCGAGTTGGTGCCGGCGGCGTGGATGATCACGCCGGCGCCGAGGAAGAGGAGGGCCTTGAACGCGCCGTGGGTGATGAGGTGGAAGACGGCCGCGCCGCGGTCGCCGACGGCCAGGGCGCCGGTCATGTAGCCGAGCTGGCCGACGGTGGAGTAGGCGAGGACGCGTTTGATGTCGTCCTGGGCGAGGGCGGCCAGCGCCGAGCCGACCATGGTGACCGCGGCCATGACGGCGAGCACGACCAGCGCCGCCGCGGAGGCGGCGAAGACGGGCAGGAGCCGGGCGATGAAGTAGACGCCGGCCGCGACCATCGTGGCGGCGTGGATCAGCGCGGAGACGGGGGTGGGGCCGGCCATCGCGTCGGGCAGCCAGGTGTGCAGCGGGAACTGCGCGGACTTGCCCGCGACTCCGGCGAGGAGCAGCAGCGCGATGAGGGTGGGGTGCTCGATGCCGCCGGAGGCCGCGGCGGTGAGGATGCCGTTGATGCGGAACGTTCCGGCGTCGGCGGCCAGGGCGAGGATGCCGATGAGGAAGGGGACGTCGCCGAGCTTGGTGACCAGGAACGCCTTGAGGGAGGCGGCGCGCGCGGCCTCGGTCTCCCAGTAGTGGCCGACCAGGAAGTACGAGCAGATGCCCATGATCTCCCAGCCGACCAGGAGCACCATCAGGTCGCCGGAGTAGACGACGAGCAGCATCGCGGAGGTGAAGAGGGAGACGAGGGCGGCGTAGGAGGGGTAGCGGGGGTCGTCGCGCAGGTAGGCCGTCGAGTACAGCTGCACGCAGGTGGCGACGGTGCCGACCAGGACGGCGACGAGGACGGCGTAGCCGTCGAGGTGCAGGGCCAGCTCGACGGGCACGGAGCCGGTGGGGGTCAGTTCGGTGGCGGCGTCGAGGGTCTCGCCGGCGCCGGTGCCGCCGCCCTGCCGCCAGGCGACGACGGCGGCGAGGACGGCCGCGGCGAGCGTCGGGAGGACGGCGAGGGGGCGGACGAACCCGGGTGCGCGGCGGCCGAGCAGCAGGCCCGCGAGGGCGCCGAGGAAGGGCAGCAGCGGTACGAGGACGGCGGTGGTCGTGGTGCTCACGCGGCGGCCTCGGCCTTCTCGTCGCGGTCGGCGTGGTCGGGGGCGGTGCCGGGCCCGGGTTCGTCCTCGTGGAGGTCGCGGAGCCGGTCGACGTCGGCCGTGCCGCGGTTGCGGTACACGAGCAGCACGATCGCCATGCCGATGCCGATCTCGGCGGCGGCGATGGCGATGGTGAAGAGGGTGAGGGCCTGGCCGGCGTGGAGCTCGTCGCGCAGCCAGACGTCGAAGGCGACGAGGTTGAGGTTGACGGCGTTGAGCATCAGCTCGACGGACATCAGGACGAGGATCGCGTTGCGCCGGGCGAGGACGCCGTACAGGCCGACGCAGAAGAGGAGGGCGGCGAGCACGGCCGGGTAGACGAGATGCATCAGCTCTTGTCCTCCTTGCCGTTCTTCCGGGAGAGCACGATCGCCCCGACGAGGGCGGCGAGCAGCAGGACGGACAGGGCCTCGAACGGCAGGACCCAGTGCCGGAAGAGGAACTCGCCGGTGACCGCGGTGGAGCCCTGCGCGGGGCCTTCGAGGTGGATCCAGGTCGTGCGGAAGGCGTCGACGACCACCCAGACCAGGGCGGCGGCCGCGGCGAGCGCGACCGCGAGGGCCGGGTAGCGGTTGCCGGAGTCGGCGTCCGGGGAGCGGCCGATGGGGGCCTTGGTGAGCATCAGTCCGAAGAGGAGGAGGACGACGACGGAGCCCACGTAGATCAGTACCTGGACCCAGGCGATGAACTCCGCCGTGAGCAGGAGGTACTCCACGGCCAGGCCGCCGAGCGTCACGACGAGCCAGAGGGCGGCGTGCACCAGCTGCTTGGTGGTGACGGTGACGAGGGCCGCGCCGAGGGTGACGAGGCCGACGAGGAGGAAGGCGACCTCGACACCGCTCGTCGAGAGGAAGCCGTGGGCCTCCGCGGCGAGCACCGCGGTGCCGGTCATGCCTCTCCCTCCTTCTCCTGGGTCTCCTGCGCCTGCTGGGCGGCCAGTTTCTCGGCCGTCTTGCGGGCGGCCGCGATCTCCTTGGGTTCCTCGGCCGCCGCGTCGAGCGCGGGCGGCTCGGGCACGGTCCACATCCACTCGCGGAGCTTGTCGCGCTCGTGGGTGAGGTCGTGGATGTCGGTCTCGGCGTACTCGAACTCCGGGGACCAGAAGAGCGCGTCGAAGGGGCAGACCTCGATGCAGATACCGCAGTACATGCAGAGCGAGAAGTCGATCGCGAAGCGGTCCAGGACGTTGCGGCTGCGCTCGCGGCCGCCGGGGGCGGCCGGGGGCACCGTCTCCTTGTGGGAGTCGATGTAGATGCACCAGTCCGGGCACTCGCGGGCGCACAGCATGCAGACCGTGCAGTTCTCCTCGAACAGGCCGATCACGCCGCGGGAGCGGGGCGGCAGCTCGGGCTGCACGTCCGGGTACTGGGCGGTCACCGTGCGACGGGTCATCGTGCGGAGGGTGACGGCGAGGCCCTTGGCGAGGCCGCTGCCGGGAAGGCCCATCAGGAGATCACCACCTTGACGACGCCGGTCAGCGCGATCTGCGCGAGGGCGAGCGGAATGAGAGCGGTCCAGGCCAGCTTCTGGAGCTGGTCCTCGCGCAGGCGCGGGTAGGTCACCCGCAGCCAGATCACGACGAAGGCGAGGGCGAGGGTCTTCAGGAGCGTCCACAGCCAGCCGAGGCCGTCCGCTCCGAAGGGGCCGTGCCAGCCGCCGAGGAAGAGCACGGTGGTCAGGCCGCACAGGACGACGATGCCGGCGTACTCGGACAGCAGGAACAGCGCGAACCGCAGGCCGGTGTACTCGGTGTACGCGCCGAAGATGATCTCGGAGTCGGCGACCGGCATGTCGAAGGGCGGGCGCTGGAGCTCGGCGAGGCCGGCGGTGAAGAACACCAGGCCGCCGACGATCTGCCAGGGCACCCACCACCAGTGGAAGGCGTCCACGATGCCCGGCAGCGACACGGTGCCGGCGGCCATCGCGACGGAGGCCGCGGCGAGCAGCATCGGCAGCTCGTACGCCAGCAGCTGGGCGGCCGTGCGCAGGCCGCCGAGCAGGGAGAACTTGTTGGCGGACGCCCAGCCGGCCATCAGCGAGCCGAGGACGCCGACGCCCATGACGGCGAGGACGAAGAAGATGCCGGCGTCGACGGCCTGCCCGACGGCGTTGCCGGGCCCGACCGGGATGGCGATCAGCACCAGGAGGTACGGGAGGAGGGCCACGGCCGGCGCGAGCTGGAAGATCCGCCGGTCCGCGCCCGCGGGCACGACGTCTTCCTTCTGCGCGAACTTCACGCCGTCCGCGACGAGCTGGGCCCAGCCGTGGAACCCACCGGCGTACATCGGGCCGAGCCGGCCCTGCATGTGGGCCATGACCTTGTGCTCGGTCTGCCCGATGGCGAGCGGCAGCACCAGGAAGACGACGAAGACGGCGGCGAGGCGGAGCACCACGTCGAGGGTGTCGCTCACGGGGTGTCACCTCCGCGGGGGTGGGGTTGGTCGTCGGGCCGGGGTTCGGGGCCGGGTTCGGGCCGGGGTTCGGGGTCGCCCGGGGCGGGCTCCGGGCCGGGTTGGGCTGAGCCGCTTTCGGCTGAGCCGCTCTCGGCTGCGCCGGGCTCCTCGGGGGTGGGGCCGGGGGCCGGGCCGGGGCCGGGGGGCGCGCCCGGGGCGTTGTCCGGAGTGGCCGGAGGCGTCTCGGGGGCGGCCGGGGCCTCAGCCGGGGCCGGGGTCTCGGCCGGGGCCGGGGTCTCGGCCGGGGCCGGGGTCTCGGCCGGGGCGGGGCCGCGGGCGCCGTCGGCGTCCGGGCCGGTGGCCGGGGCCGGGGGCTGATCGTCGACTGGCCGGGCCTCGGGGGCGGTGGGGGCCTGGGTCTCGGCCGGGGCCGGAGTCACGGCCGGGGTGGACGGTGCGCCGTCACCGCTCGGCGCGGCCGCGCCGGAGGCCGTGTCCGCGGGCGGAGCTGCCGGGGCGCGCCCGGCGTCCCCGTTCCCCCGGGCGGCCGGGGTCGCGGCCGCGGCCGGGGTGCGGCCCTCGCCTGCGGCGCCGGTGGGCTCGGAGGCGACACCCGGAGTCTCGGCCGGGTCGTCGTCGCCGCTCTCACGGGTGGTCGCGGCCGGGGCGTCGGCCTCGGCCGTGCCCGGGCCCGTCGGCGGGGACGGTTCGGTGGTGCGCGCGTCGGCGGGGCGGGCCGGCTCGTCCTCGAAGGCCGGGCGGGCGTGGTGCCAGGGGGCGTCGGCCGAGCGGGGTGCGCGGCGCGCGGGCTCGGCGGGTGTCTCGGCCGGTGTCGGTGCGGGTGCCTGCGCGCCGGCCGGGGCTTCGCTCGCGCTGTCACCGGCCGGGACGCCGGCCTCAGCAGCCTGCCGGCTCGCGGAGCCCTCGCTGACGCTGCGGCTGCGCCGGGCCGGGGCCGCGGCCGGAGTACCGGCCTCCGCGGACGCCTGACTCGCCGAACCCTCGCTCACACTGCGGCTGCGCCGGGCCGGTGCCGCGGCCGCGGCACCCGCCTCCGCGGACGCCTGACTCGCCGAACCCTCGCTCACACTGCGCGCACGCCGCACCGGCGCACCCGCGCCCGCCTCCGCGGACGCCTGACTCGCCGAACCCTCACCCACGCTGCGCGCACGCCGTGCCGGGCGTTCGCCGGCCGCGGCGCCCGCGGCGCGGGCTCCTCGGGCGGGGCGGGCGGGGGCCGGGGGGAGCTGGCCCTTGAGGGGGCCCCACTCGTTGGGGTCGGGGACGCCCGGCGGGAGCATCTGACGACGCTTCGGGCCGCCTCCCTCGGACTCCCCCGGCTCCTTCGCTCCCGGCCATGCCTTGGCCACCCGCGCGGCCAGGACGAAGTCCTTGCGCAGGGGGTGGCCTTCGAAGCCCTCGGGGAGCAGCAGCGGGACGAGGTGGGGGTGGCCGGTGAAGTCGACGCCGAACATTTCGTGCGTCTCGCGCTCGTGCCAGGCCGCCCCGGCGAAGACGCCGGTCGCGCTGGGCAGGGCGGGGGCGGCGTGCGGCACGGTGGTCCGGACGACCAGGCGCCGGACCGCCCCGCCGCCGGCGGGCGGCAGCGCGGCGAGGTGCGCGCAGATCCGGAAGCCGGTGCCGGGCTCGTCGACGGCGCTCAGCCAGTCGAAGAAGGTGCAGCCGAGAGTGTCCCGCGCGGTTTCCAGCGCGGTGATCCAGGCGGCGGCGGGAACGTCGACGGTGAGGAGCGCGTACGCCTCCTCGGCGGTCGCCCCCTCGCCGAAGAGTGCGCCGGCGCCGCCCGGGAGCCACCCGACGGCGGGCTCGGGGGCGCCTTCGGCGGCGCCCTCAGAGGCACTGTCGGGGGTGCCTTCAGGGGCGCCTGGGACAGCGGCCTCGGCGCCGTCCTCGGCGGGGTTCGTCGGGTCGGTCGTCATCGGTCCGTCTCCCCCGGGGCCGGGGCCGGGGCCGAGGTCGGTTCCGGGCCGGCGCCCGGAGCCGGCGGCGGTGTCACCAGGCCGCTGCGCAGCGCCGCGGCCGAGGCACCCCCGCCGGAGGCGTACCGCTCGCCCAGCGACTCCTTGGCGATCTTCTCCTGGAGCTTGAGGATGCCCTGGAGGAGCGCTTCGGGCCGGGGCGGGCAGCCGGGTACGTAGACGTCGACGGGGATGATCTGGTCGACGCCCTTGGTGACCGAGTACGAGTCCCAGTAGGGCCCGCCGCAGTTGGAGCAGGCGCCGAAGGAGATGACGTACTTGGGCTCGGGCATCTGCTCGTAGAGCCGCTTGACGGCCGGGGCCATCTTGTCCGTCACCGTGCCGGAGACGATCATGAGGTCCGCCTGGCGGGGGCCCGGGGCGAAGGGGATGACGCCGAGGCGGATGAAGTCGTGCCGCGCCATGGACGCGGCGATGAACTCGATCGCGCAGCAGGCGAGCCCGAAGTTGAAGACCCACAGGCTGTAGCGGCGGCCCCAGTTCAGGACCACCTTCATGGGTTCGGGCGCGAGGCGGGAGAGCACACCGAGCCGGCGCGGCTCGGGCAGGTCCACCGGGGGTGTCACGTCCATTCGAGGACGCCCTTCTTCCATGCGTACAACAGGCCCACGGCGAGGAAGCCGAGGAAGATGAACATCTCCACGAGCGTGGTGCCGCCGAAGCCCGGGGCGGCGAAGACCGTCGCCCAGGGGAACAGGAAGATCGAGTCCACGGCGAAGATCACGTACAGGAAGGCGTAGACGTAGTAGCGGACCTGGGTGTGGGCCCAGCCCTCGCCGACGGGGTCGACGCCGCACTCGTACGTCAGCAGCTTCTCGGGGGTCGGCACGACGGGCCGCAGCAGCCGCCCGGCCGCGAAGGCCACGGCGACGAACAGCACCCCCACGACCGCCAGCAGTCCGACGACGGAATAGCTCTGGAAGTAGTCCGCCGCGAGGTGGACATCGGCATCACTGGTGCGCACGGTGGCCTCCGGCACGTCCGCCCCTCGCTCCCTGTCCCGCTTGTTCGACGATCTGTACGCACGGGAGTCTAGGCCCTGACACGCTCATGGTGAGCAGCGCTGTCCGGCCGGAGGTGGGGTTATCCCCACCCGGCGGCACCCACGACCCCCATGGCATCGGTGCGCCCGGCCCGGCAAGCTTGGGCCATGACCGCCAGCAGTGCCGCACGCAGCACGACCCCGAACACCGTCCAGGACGTCGTCGAGAACGACTCCTCCGGCCCCCTCACCGACGTCTCCGCCGAAGGGGAAAAGCTGCCTCCGGCCCGCTTCGCGTTCGGCTCGCGGACGTGGAAGGAGATCCTCCACCTCCAGCTCAACCTGTTCACGGGAATCCTGGAATTCCTGTACGTGGCGCTGTGGCTGTACGCGGGCGCCGCCCTGTCGATCACCGTGATCGGGCTGCCGCTGCTGGCGGCCGGGCTGATGGGGTCGCGGGTGCTGGGGAAGCTGGAGCGCAAGCGGGCGCGGGTGCTGCTGGGGCTGCGGATGGAGGAGCCGAGTCCGCTGGCGCGGCACCGCAGGAACCACGGGTTCTTCCCGTGGCTGTGGTCGACGCTGAAGGACCCGGTGGCCTGGCGCAGCACCCTGTACGCGTTCATACGACTGCCATGGGGTGTTCTCACTTTCGCCCTCACCCTGTGCGCGCTGTTCGTCGCCTGGCCGGTTCTGGGCCACCTGGCGCGAGGTCTGACCAATCTGGACCGGGCGATGGTGCGGGGGCTGCTGTGCCCGTCCAGTGAGCTGGAGCGCCGGGTCGCGGAGCTGGAGGAGGACCGGGGAGTGGTGGTCGACACCGCCGCCGCCGACCTGCGCCGCATCGAGCGCGACCTGCACGACGGCGCCCAGGCCCGGCTCGTCGCCCTCGCGATGGGTCTGGGGATGGCGAAGGAGAAGCTGCTGGAGGACCCGAAGGCGGCTGCGGAGATGGTGGACGAGGCGCACGGCGAGGTGAAGCTCGCCCTCCAGGAGCTGCGCGACCTCGCCCGCGGCATCCACCCGGCGGTGCTGACGGACCGTGGTCTGGACGCGGCGCTGTCGTCGGTGGCGGCGCGGTGCACGGTTCCGGTGGCGGTGTCGGTGGAGCTGTCCGCCCGGCCGGCGCCGGCCATCGAGGGCATCGCCTACTTCACCGTCAGCGAGCTGCTGCAGAACATCAGCAAGCACAGCGCGGCCCGCACGGCGGGCGTCGAGCTGTGGCGGGACGGCGACCGGCTGCTGATCCAGGTGCGTGACGACGGTCGCGGCGGCGCGACGACGGCGACGGGCAGCGGGCTGGCCGGCCTGGCGGAGCGGCTGGGATCGGTGGACGGGGTGTTCGCCGTGGACTCCCCGGCCGGCGGCCCGACGGTGGTCACCGCCGAGCTGCCGTGGCGCGACCGCACCGCGGGCTGATCCACCCCGCATCAGGGTCGAATCCCCACAAAGGGCCCATCGCAGGGTAGGGGCAACCCCACCCCCAGGACACCTACTCGCTCCATGGTCCGTCCCCGCGCGCTCGGGGAATCTTGAGGTACGAGCCAGCCCCTTGGGAGATCGGACGACTTGATGGCCATCTATGACGGAAGGACGTCGGCACCCCGCAGCCACCGGGTGCCCGCCGTGCTGCGCGCGCCGCTGGAGGGCCGTACCTGGCGGGAGTTCCTCTACCTCCTGCTCAGCCTGCCGATCTCGATCGTCGCCTTCGTCTTCGCGGTCACGATGGTGTCCCTCGGCGCCGGCCTGCTGATCACCTTCCTCGGGGTCCCGGTGCTGGCCGCGGGGCTCGCCGGGGCGCGGGGGCTGGGGGTGCTGGAGCGGGCCCGGGCGCGGGCGCTGCTGCGGGTGAAGGTGGCCGAGCCCGAGCCCGTCCGGCCGCGAAAGGGCACCCGCGGACCGCTGGCCTGGACGGGGGCCCTGCTCAAGAGCGGGACGTCCTGGCGGCACCTGCTCTACATGGCGCTGCACTTGCCGTGGGCGATCTTCGCGTTCGTCGTGTCGCTGGTGATGTGGTCGGTCGGCTGGGCGCTGCTGCTCTACCCGGCGTACGCCTGGATGTACCCCACCTACTGGGGCCAGGACGGCATGCAGCTGTACGGCGACAACGACGGCACCACCGTCTACCTCGACAACCCCTTCGAGATCGGGGTCACCGCCGGCGCGGGCCTGCTCGTCGTCCTGGCCACGCCGTGGGTCATCCGCGGGCTCGCGGGGGTCGAGCGGCTGGCGGTCACGGGGCTGCTGGGGCCGTCCCGGCTCGCGACCCGCGTGTGGGAGCTGGAGGAGGACCGGGGTGTCGTCGTCGACACCGCCGCCGCCGACCTGCGCCGCATTGAGCGCGACCTGCACGACGGCGCCCAGGCCCGGCTCGTCGCCCTCGCCATGGACCTGGGGCTCGCGAAGGAGAAGCTGGAGGAGGACCCCGAGGCCGCCGCCCGCATGGTGGACGAGGCGCACGGCGAGGTGAAGCTCGCCCTCCAGGAGCTGCGCGACCTCGCCCGCGGCATCCACCCGGCGATCCTCACCGACCGGGGGCTCTCCCCGGCCCTGTCGGCGCTGGCCGCCCGCTGCACCGTGCCCGTCGCCGTCGACGTGGACCTGCCGGCCCGGCCGGCGCCGGCCATCGAGGGCATCGCCTACTTCACCGTCAGCGAGCTGCTGCAGAACGTCAGCAAGCACAGCGCGGCCCGCACGGCCCGCGTGGAGGTGTGGCGCTCCGGCACCCGCCTGATGCTCCAGGTGTCCGACGACGGCAAGGGCGGCGCGTCCACGGCCACGGGCAGCGGGCTCGCCGGCCTGGCCGAGCGGCTGGGCTCGGTGGACGGGCTGCTGGTGGTCGACTCCCCCGTGGGCGGCCCGACGACCGTCACCGCCGAGCTGCCCTGGCGCGGCTGACCCGGCGCCCCCTCCCCCGGCGTGCGGGCGTCGACCGGACCCGGCCGGATGCTGAGATGCTTGGAGCGTCGAAGCATGCAGCACGAGCCCGGCGCGGGACGCCGGGGCTGGGGGGCCGGAAAACGTGGAGGACAGGGTGCGGGTCGTCATCGCCGAGGATTCGGTGCTGCTCCGGGAGGGCCTGACCCGGCTCTTGACCGACCGGGGGCACGACGTCGTGGCGGGTGTCGGCGACGCACAGGCGCTGATCAAGGCCATCGAGGAGCTCGCGGCCGAGGGCGCCCTGCCGGACGTGGTGGTCGCGGACGTCCGGATGCCGCCGACTCACACCGACGAAGGGGTGCGGGCCGCGGTGCAGCTGCGCCGGGACCACCCGGGGCTGGGTGTGCTGGTGCTGTCGCAGTACGTGGAGGAGCAGTACGCGACCGAGCTGCTGGCCGGCAGCAGCCGGGGCGTGGGCTATCTGCTCAAGGACCGGGTGGCCGAGGTCCGGGAGTTCGTGGACGCGGTCGTGCGCGTCGCCCGGGGCGGCACCGCCCTGGACCCCGAGGTCGTCGCGCAGCTGCTGGGCCGCAGCCGCAAGCAGGACGTGCTGGCCGGCCTCACTCCGCGGGAGCGGGAGGTCCTCGGCCTGATGGCCGAGGGACGGACGAATTCCGCGGTCGCCCGGCAGCTGGTGGTGAGCGACGGCGCCGTGGAGAAGCACGTCAGCAACATCTTCCTGAAGCTGGGACTGTCCCCGAGTGACGGGGATCACCGGCGGGTGCTGGCCGTGCTGCGGTACCTCAGGTCGTGATCGTCCGGCGGTCCGCCGTTCGGATGGAGCCGCCCTGGTAGGACGGCCCGCCGTCCGGGAGACCTAGCACCAAAGACCTAGAGGCGAACGTCCCTCCCAGGGGGCGCGGGCACGGCTCAGGGGGCGGGCAAAGCATGACGTACCAGGACATGCGGAAGCCGTACGTCCCCTTTCTTCTCGTGATCCATCCCAGGTAGGCGACCCTTACCCACGTACGATGGCCGTGGGTAAGCCGGTCGGCACCACCGTGTGCGCGCCGCCGCCATGAGGGAGGTCCGAAGCAGTGACCAGCCAGGTCAGTAGCCCGGCCGAACAGGCCGAACCAACCGAGCGTGCGAGTGGGGACGCCCCGCCGCCGACCGCACAGGAACCGGCACTCCTCACCGTGCCCCACCACTCCCCGAACGGGGCGGACGGGGTGGGTGGCAAGGAGGTGCGTCGTCTGGAGCGGGTGATCATCCGGTTCGCGGGGGACTCGGGTGATGGTATGCAGCTCACGGGTGACCGTTTCACGTCGGAGAC
>NZ_JBEYZW010000044.1:0-57482 GCF_040646215.1 Streptomyces sp. NPDC046215
GGGGGGGGGTTTCCGGCTCCCCCCCCCCAACCCCCCCCCGTCCGGCGTTTGAGGACACCGCCGCGCAGCGGTGGTGCACCCCCGAACGACCCGCAGGTCAGAGCGCTAACCCCCCAGCAAAGGCGCCACCGCCAACTGGCGGGACTGGGCCACGAGCCGGTCCTCGCTGTCCCAGACCTCCGCGTCCTCCTCCAGGAAGCCGCCCGCGAGGTTGCGCGTGGTCAGGGAGACGCGGAGCGGGCCGGGGGCGGGGCGGTGGCGGATGTGGGCCGTGAGCTCGACGGTCGGGACCCAGCCGGCGAGGCCCAGCTCGAAGGCGGTCGGCGGGAGCGCGTCGACGGCCAGGAGCAGCGAGAGCGGGTCGGCGGGGCGCCCGTCCGCGAGGCCGAACCAGGCGCGCATCTCGCCCCGTCCGCTGGGTGCGCCGACGGCCCAGCCGGCCGTGGCGGGGTCGAGGCGCAGGTCCAGGCGGGCGGCGATGGGCGGCACGGGGCCGGGGGCGTCCGCGCTGCCGGGGCAGCTCTCGTACGGCGGCAGGTGCGGCGGCTCGGCGGTGGTGCGGACGTCGTCGGTGAGCCGGTCCAGGTCGCCGTAGGTGGCGAGCACGCGGATGCGCTCGACCTCGGTGCCGTCGGCCCCCCGCTGGAGGAGGGTGGCCTGGCCGGTGGAGAGGCCGCGGCCGGCGCGGATCCGCTCGGTGCGCACGACGGCGGGCCCGGGCCGGCTGGCGGAGAGGTAGTGCGCGGTGATGGTGAAGGGGTCGGCGTGGGGGAGGTCGGCGCGGAGGGCGCGGCCCAGCACGGCGAGGAGGTAGCCGCCGTTGACGGCGCGGCCGATGACCCAGCCGGCGGAGAGGTGCACGTCGTGGACACCGTGCCGGTCCCCGTCGACCGCGCGTCGCGTAAGCGCGGTGTCACGGTCGAATTCGCTGTTACCGATGGTCGCCTGTGCCATGCGCAGCACGCTACACCGAAAATGTTACTGACCGGTAGGGAAAAGAGGGCGGGCCGTCACAGCTCTTCCGCCGCCGCGCTGCGCCGGTGCCAGGCGCGCGGCGCCCGCCAGTGGAAGCGCATCGCCATCAGCCGCAGCGCGAAGGCCGTGAGGACCGGCAGGACGCTGGTCGAGGCGTCGAGCGCGTCGAACCGGATCAGCAGCGCCGCCATCGTCGCGCCGACCATCGCGGGCACGGCGTACAGGTCACGGTCCCAGCGCAGCAGCGAGGGGACCTCGTGGGCGAGTATGTCGCGCAGCACTCCGCCGCCGACCGCCGTGGCCAGGCCGAGCGTCGCGGAGGAGGTGAGGCCGAGCCCGTGCGCGTGCGCCTTCATCGTGCCCGTCACACAGAAGAGCCCGAGCCCGGCCGCGTCGAACACGCCGACCGCCTTGGTGATCCGCTCGACCTCGGGGTGGAGGAAGAAGACGATCAGTGTGGCGAGGAGCGGGGTCAGGAAGTAGCCCAGGTCGGTGAAGGCCGCGGGCGGCACCGCCCCGATGACCAGGTCCCGGAACAGCCCGCCGCCCAGCGCCGTCACCTCGGCGAGCACCGCCATGCCGAAGACGTCGAAGTTCTTGCGTACGGCGAGCAGCGCACCCGAGATCGCGAAGACGAAGATCCCGGCGAGGTCCAGCGAGTGCTGGACGGAGGGGCTGAACAGGTCGGTGAGCACGCGACATTCTTACCCGTCCCGCACAGACATCCGGACGGGCCTGCTCCGCAAGGGCCCGCACCCCCGGGCCGGCGGGCGTCCCGTCTCACGCCGGGGCGCCCGCCGGGGTCACCTCCGGGGCGTTCTCCGGGTGGTGGCAGGCCACCTGGTGGCCCGGTTCGAGCGCCACCAGCGGCGGCTCCTGCTGCTTGCAGACCTCGGTCGCCTTCCAGCAGCGGGTGTGGAAGCGGCAGCCGGACGGCGGTGAGATCGGCGAGGGCACGTCGCCGGTGAGCAGGATCCTGCCCCCGCCACCGCCCGGGGTGGCCGTCGCCCGCTCCGTCCGCCGCCGGGGGTCCGGCACCGGCACGGCCGACAGCAGCGCCTTGGTGTAGGGGTGCATGGGCTTGTCGTAGAGGGACTTGCGGTCGGTGAGCTCCACGAGCTTGCCGAGGTACATCACCGCGATCCGGTCCGAGACGTGACGGATGACGGACAGGTCGTGCGCGATGATCATGTAGGTGAGGCCCAGCTCGCTCTGGAGGTCGTCGAGCAGGTTGACCACCTGGGCCTGGATCGACACGTCGAGGGCGGAGACCGGCTCGTCCGCGACCACCAGCTTCGGCTTGAGCGCGAGCGCCCGGGCGATGCCGATGCGCTGGCGCTGGCCGCCGGAGAATTCGTGCGGATAGCGGTTGTAGTGCTCCGGGCTCAGGCCCACCAGCGCCAGCAGCCGCTGGACCTCCTGCTTGATCCCGCCCTCGGGCGTGATGCGCTGGAGCTTGAAGGGCGCGCCGACGATCGTGCCGACGGTGTGCCGGGGGTTCAGCGACGAGTACGGGTCCTGGAAGATCATCTGGACGTCGCGGCGCATCGGGCGCATCGCCGCCACCCCGAGGTGGGTGATGTCCCGGCCCTCGAACTCGACGCGGCCGCCCGTGGGCTCCAGCAGCCGGGTGATCAGCCGGCCCATGGTCGACTTGCCGCAGCCGGACTCCCCCACCACGCCCAGGGTCTCCCCCTGCCGGACGTCGAAGGTGATGCCGTCCACCGCCTGGACGGCCCCGACCTGGCGGCGCAGCAGTCCCTTGGTGATGGGGAAGTGCTTGACCAGGCCCTCCACCTTCAACAGGGCCGCCGGGCCGCTCTCCGCCTGCTGCCGGGGGATGGTCATCTCGTGGTCCTTCACAGCTTGGGCGCAATCTCTTCGGTCCAGATCCGCGTCCGTTCCGCCTGCGGCAGGTGGCAGGCGGCGTAGTGCCGGCCGCCGGTGGCGCCGCCCTCGCCGGTGACCCGGCGCAGCTCGGGCCGCTCGGTGCGGGTGACGCCACCCTCGGGCAGGTCGGCGTAGGGGCAGCGCGGGTTGAAGGCGCAGCCGGCGGGCACGTTGATCAGGCTGGGCGGGGAACCCTTCACCGGGATCAGCCGTTCGGTCTCGTCGCGGTCGATCCGGGGCATCGAGCCGAGCAGGCCCCAGGTGTAGGGGTGCTGGGGCTCCAGGAAGACCTTTTCGGCCGGGCCGCGCTCGACGCAGCGGCCGCCGTACATCACCAGGATGTCGTCGGCCAGCTCGGCGACGACGCCCAGGTCGTGGGTGATGAGGATGACCGCCGAGCCGAACTCCTTCTGCAGGTCGCGGATCAGGTCGAGGATCTGGGCCTGCACGGTGACGTCCAGGGCCGTCGTCGGCTCGTCGGCGATCAGCAGCTCGGGGTTGTTGACCAGCGCCATCGCGATCATGGCGCGCTGGCGCATGCCGCCGGAGAACTGGTGCGGGTAGTCGTCCACCCGCCGGTCGGGCCGGGGGATGCCGACCCGGTCCAGCAGCTCGACCGCGCGCTTGCGGGCGGTCTTCTTGTCGACGGGGTGGTGGACGCGGTACGCCTCGACGATCTGCGCGCCGATGGTGAAGTAGGGGTGCATGGCCGACAGCGGGTCCTGGAAGATCATCGCCATCTCGCGGCCGCGCAGCCGCCGCACCTTGTCGGGGTCGGCGGTCATCAGCTCCTTGCCGTCCAGCCAGATCTCGCCGGAGATCCGGGCCTTGCGGCGCCCGTACTGGCCCACCGTGTGCAGGCCCATGATGCCGAGCGAGGTGACGGACTTGCCGGAGCCGGACTCGCCGACGATGCCGAGGGTGCGGCCCTTGTCGAGCTGGAAGGAGAGCCCGTCGACGGATTTGACCAGGCCGTCGTCGGTGGGGAAGTGGATGCGCAGGTCGCGAACGTCGAGGAAGGCGGTGGGGCCCGGCGGGCCCGCGGGGGCGGGCTCGCCGACGGCGCCGTGCTGGGAAAGGTCCGTCACGAGAGCCTCACTCGGGGGTCGATCACGGCGTACAGGAGGTCGACCACGAGGTTGGCGACGACGACGGCGGTGGCCGCGATGAGCGTCACGCCGAGGATCAGCGGCAGGTCGCGCTCGCCGATGCCCTTCACCGCGGCCTGGCCGAGGCCGGGCAGGTTGAAGGTGGTTTCGGTGAGGATGGCGCCGCCGACCAGGGCGCCGAGGTCCATGCCGAGGATGGTGAGGATCGGGGTCATCGTGGAGCGCATGGCGTGCTTGCCGATGACCACGGGTTCGCGCAGGCCCTTGGCGCGGGCGGTGCGGATGTAGTCCTCGCCGAGGATCTCCAGCATGGTCGCCCGGGTGAGCCGGGCGTACATGGCCGCGTAGAGGAAGGCGAGCGTGATCCAGGGCAGGATCAGCCCGCTGAACCAGGCGACCGGATCCTCCGCGAAGTCGACCCACTGGCCGTCCACCCAGCCCAGCCCGTAGGAGAAGACCGCGAGCGAGAGCAGGCCGGTGAAGTAGATGGGCAGCGAGACGCCGGCGAGGGCGACGGTCATGGCCGAGCGGTCCCACAGGCTGCCGCGCTTGAGGGCGGAGACCACGCCGGTGGCGACCCCGCCGAGCACCCACAGCACACAGGCGCCGGCGGCGAGCGCGAGCGTCACCGGGATGCGGTCCCGCAGCAGCTCCCAGACCAGCCGGTCCGAGCGGAAGGAGTAGCCGAAGCACGGCATCGGGCAGTGCTCGCTGGTCCCGCCCCCGGTGTAGTCGCGGCCGAGAAATATCCCGGTGACGAACTTCCAGAACTGGACCAGGATGGGCTCGCTGAGCCCGAGTTTCTGCCGGATGCCCTCGATGGCCGCGGCGTCCGCCTGCTTGCCGACGTACATGGTGGCGGGATCGGTCCCGGTGAGCTTCGGGATGGCGAAGAAGATGCCGAAGGTCACCAGCGTGACCACGAGCAACATCACGATGACGGCGAAGAGCCGCCTGACGATATATGCGAACACTGCGGTCGGCCCGGCGGCGGTCCGGGGAGCCCCGGCTCGGGGCTCCCCGGACCGCCGCGCACGGCCCTCACCTGCCCTTCGGGCCTAGCGGCGGGTGCGCCGGCGGAGCGGACGGACGATCACTTGACGACACCGATCGAGCTGTAGTCGTAGCGGCCGTTGTAGGAGTCGGCCGTGTAGACGTTGGTCAGCCGGGAACTGCGCCAGATGATGTTCTTCTCGTAGGTGAAGGGCAGGTACCAGGCGCCCTCTGTGACCTTCTTGTTGGCCTCCTGGAAGATCTTCCCGGCCTTCTCCGGGTCGGTCTCCGCGATGCCCTGGTCGAAGAGCTTGTTGATCTCCGGGTCGTTGAGCTCCGGGTAGTTCTGGTTGCCGCTCTCCTGGATGAAGCGCCCGTCCGCGACCGGCTGCAGGAAGCCCTGGCCGCTGGGGAAGTCGGCGCCCCAGCCGAAGATGATGATCCCGTAGTTCTTGCCCTTGACGTTCTTGGGGGCGCCGACGATGCCGCTGGCCTGGGCGCCGTCGTACTGGTCGATGTCGGCGTCGATGCCGACCTTCTTCAGCGACGCCTGGAGCGACTCGGCGGTGGCCACCTCGGCGGGCTTGTTGTTGCGGACGGCGATGGTGGTCTTGAAGCCCTCGGGCTTGCCGCAGGCTTTGAGCTCCTCCTTGGCCTTCGCCGCGTCGGGCTTGCCCTGCTTGAGCTGGAACGGGTCGTAGCCCGGGTCATAGCCCTTGACGGCCGGCGGCAGCATGCTGGTGCCGATGTCGCCGCCCGCCATGGGTCCGCCGCGGGCGGTCTGCAGCGAGGTGTGGTCGGCGCCGTAGATGACCGCCTTGCGGCAGTGCTCGTTGTCGAAGGGCGCGACGGACTTCGGGAACGCCGCGTAGCGGATGAAGCCGGTCTGCGGGTTGTCGACATTGGCCTTGTGGGACTGCATGGCCTTCTGGCGGCCCGCGGCGCCCATGCCGGTGGCGTTGATGTCGATGTCGTAGTCGCCGGCGATCAGGCGGCTGTCCATGTCGTCGGCGTTGGTGGTGAGCTTGAGGGTGATCTTGTCGGGCAGCGCCTTGCGGACCTGGTCGGACTTGCGGTCCCACTTGTCGTTGCGGGTGAGCTCCAGGCCCTTGTTGGTGGTGTAGGAGACGAACTTGTACGGGCCGTTGGAGAACGGCCGCTGCCCGTACTTCTCCACGGTGTCCTTGTCCGGGCGGACCGGGGCCGCCGCGGGCATCGCCAGCATCTGCAGGAAGTCGCCGTTGGGCTTGGGCAGCTTGAAGATGATCGTCTTGTCGTCGGGCGTCTCGATCGCCTTCAGGCCGAGCTTGTCCTTGCTGGTGTCCTTGTACGGGCCCTTGTACTCCCGGCCCGGGTCCAGGACCTGCTGCACCCAGGTCGGCCCGCCGGAGATCTTGTCCGTGGCCCAGGTGCGCTCGATGCCGTACTTGACGTGCCGGCTGGTGACCGGCTGCCCGTCCTCCCAGGTCACCCCGTCTCTCAGGGTGAAGGTGTAGGTCTTCTTGTCGGCGGAGAGCTTGCCGGTGTCGGTGGCCATGTCCGGCACCACGGTGGAACTCTCGCGGCCGGGGGCGGGCTTGGGGGTGACGAGGGTGCGGACGTAGTAGCGGGCGAAGTCCCACATGAAGCCGTAGTAGCCGCGCTGCGGGTCCCAGCTGTCGGCGTCCTGGGTGCCGATGAACTTCAGCTCGCCACCCTTCTTCTCGGACGCGTTGGCCACCTTGCCGACGCCGGCGTTGAAGCCCGGCGCCTTGCCGTCGCCCTTGTCGTCCTTGCCGCCGCCACCGCAGGCGGCGGTGCCGACCAGGGCCGCGACCACGAGAGCGGACCCGGCGGCCAGCCGGCGCCTCGAAGTTCGTTGGGTTGTCACGATGTCGCGACCTCCGTGGTTGTCGCCGTTCCCCGCGGGGTCCGGCGGTTGCGGAATGACCTCCCGGCGCCCTGATGGGTCACCAGGGACGTTGGCAGTCAGAGGAGTTGCTCGGGGGGCTAGCGGGAACCCTTGGGGTCCAGGGCGTCCCGTACGCCGTCACCGAAGAGGTTGAAGGCCAGCACGGTGACGAAGATGGCGACGCCCGGAATGATCATGAACATCGGGTCGGACTCATAGGTCGTGACGGCCCGGGAGAGCATCTGCCCCCAGGACGCCGTCGGCGGCTTGACGCCGGCACCGAGGAAGCTGAGCGCGGCCTCGGTGAGCACATTGGTGGGGATCATCAGGGTGGCGTAGACGGTGATCGGGGCCACGAGGTTGGGCAGCAGCTCGCGGAAGAGGATGTACCCGCGCCCGGCGCCCAGGCTGCGGGCCGCCTCGACGTACTCCCGCTCCCGGAGCGACAGCGTCTGGCCGCGGACGATGCGCCCCACGTACGGCCAGCCGAAGAATCCGATGACAGAGATCAGCACCGCCATGCGCACCCCGGAACCCGTGAGACCCCAGAGGGAGTTGGGCACCACCGAGACCAGGGCGATGATGAACAGCAGCTGGGGGAAGGCCAGCAGCAGGTCCATGACGCGGCTGATGACGGCGTCGACCCAGCCGCCGAAGTAGCCCGCGATGATCCCGAAGACGGTGCCGATCCCCACCGCCACCACGGCCGACAGGAACGCCACGAGCAGCGACACCCGGGCCCCGTAGACCACCCGGCTGAAGACGTCGCGGCCGTTGGTGGGCTCCACGCCGAAGAGGAAGTCTCCGCTGATGCCGCCCCAGGCCCCCTTGGGGTACTGGGTGAAGACGTCGATCTGGTCCTCGTGGAACTCGTTCGGCGGGTGGCCGAACGCGCTGACGATCAGCGGGGCGAAGAGCGCGACCAGGACGAGCAGCAGCACCACGACACCGCCGGCCAGCGCGAGCTTGTCGCGCCGCAGCCGCACCCAGGCGATGCGCCAGGGCGAGCGGCCCTCGATGGCCTGTGCCGGGACGCCGGCGGCGACGTCGACGGCCGCGGTCTCGGCCGCTCCCGTGTCGTGCAGTGGTGCCGTCATGGTCTGGGTGACCCCTCTCGGCCGGTGCCGACCGGCCCGACGCCCGCCGCGTGTGCGGCTGGTTCACATCACTGGTGCGAAAGGTGCGATGGTGCGGGAGGTGCACGCGGAGCAGGTCGTACGCAGGACCGTGAGTCCTTGTGGCGGGAGTCTTCAACGCGTCCGCGATCACCCGCCAGAGGCGACCCGCAATGGATGCGCAACCGTGATGAACGGCGGAGTGTTCCGTTATACGGACAGCGCTGATCCGTTAACGGGCCGCCAACCCGCAAGGAAGATCGGCGAGTTGGCGTGGTGGCGCTCCCGGGGCCAGGGGTGCGGAAGGGGCGGGATCACACGGACTCCGCAGCGGGGAAGGTCAGTACGCCCCGGTCCGCCCGCCGCCCTGCGGCGGGTAGCCGTACCCGCCCGTCGGGGCGGACGCCGGGGCTCCGTAGCCGTCGCGGTCGAAGAAGGGGCGGGTGTTGGCCCGCATCCACATCGCGACGGGGTCGTGCTCGTCGGACATCGCCACCGTGGACACCGGCAGCCCTTCCGGCACCACACCGACCGACTGCCCCATCATCACCCGCACCGATTCCACGGCCGCCGGGGAGGTGTCGTAGAGGTCGAGGCCGATCGCCAGGTACGGGCTGCCCAGCGCGGGCTGCACCCAGGCGCGGCGCAGCGCCCGCACGGCGGGCGTGCGGTGGGCGTTCTGCCCGAGCAGGGCGTAGAACTGCGGGATGTCGACGGCCGGCTCGCTCAGCCGCAGGGGGCCGGCCGGCAGCCGGTCCAGGCCGCAGGCGACGCGCCGCAGGTCGAGCCAGGGCACGCCGACGCCGCCGCCCGGGGCGTGCGGGTTGAGCCACAGGCCCCAGCGGCCGGGGTAGAGGGACGTGGCGACGGCGCGGCCGGAGACGACCTCGTGCGCGCGGTTCCAGCCGCTGGCGGCGAGCTCCTGCGCGGAGGTGACGCACGGCGCGTAGCCGAGGCCGTCGATCTCCATGTTGCCGTACTGGGCGTCGGGCGAGCCGGCCTGACCGTGCCACAGCAGCATCCAGACGCTGCCCTCTGCGAGGGCGTGCAACAGCCCCTCGTACGCGTCGTACCGGCCGGGCGCCATCTCGCGCAGCATCTGCTCCACGCCGCTCTCCGCGCCCGCGCTCACCTGGGTCCGCCTCTTCTCTCGGCTGTCCGTGTACCGCTCCGGGACGTGCCGGCGCACCCCCCGCGGTCATCCAACCAGCTTACGAGGCCGCGGCCGCCGGCATGGGCACAGTCACAGGTCACGGTCGTGGAAAGGCCGGACCTGCTCGCGCATCCAGTCGCCGACCGGGTCGTGGGCCACGTCGAGGAAGACCAGCTGGACGGGCCAGGGCACGGGGGCCGCGGCCAGGGCGCGGCCCAGGGCGTCCAGCGCGGCGGTGCGGCTGCCGGGGTCCGGCAGGTCGAGCTCGACGCCGACGAAGAGCGCCGGGGCACCCCCTTCGACGCTGGCCAGGGTGCGGCGGGCGGTCCGCACCACCTTGGCGGCGGCGAATTCCAGGCCGGCGGCGGCGAGGAAGGCCGTGGGCTCGTCCTGCCAGTCGGGCTGGAAGAGGCGGACCCGGCCGCCCGTCGCGTCGCCGTCGAGGGGGGTGCGCCCGGCCCGGCACAGCTCGGCGACGGCCGCGGGCGGCAGGGGCACGCCGACGGTGCCCTCGGGGTTGACGACGATGCCGACCTGCGGGGGCAGGCCGCGGGCGAACTCGACGGCGGGGGCCACGGCGAAGGACATCCGCTCCCCGGCGACGCGCAGGAACTCGGCCTCGGAGCTGAACACCGGCACGTACGCGGCGCCGTCGAGCTCCAGGGTCGGCAGGTCCAGGTCGGGGCTGTCGGGGCCGCCGCCGTTGGGGAGGGGGATCCAGACCCGGCTGCGGCCGAGGACCTCCACGATGCGCGGGCCGGTGCCGGGCACGCCCAGGGAGGCGGCGAGCACCTCTTCGAGTTCGTTGGCGGGCCGGGTCCCGGGGACGCCGCCGCCCGGGTGCTGCTGAGGGAAGTTCATCTGGTCCAACGCCGTCCCACCACCGTCTCGACGATTCCGCAACCGCACCCTAACGGCTGTACGCCCGGCGGTCCCCGGCGGCTGCCGGATTCGGTGCCGACGTGCCAGGTCAGGGCCGGTCGGCCGCACCACGGGCAAGGACGCGCCCAGCGGGCATCGGGTTGCACGGCCGCCCCTGGCGTCACACGGTGAGCGGGCAGTTACCCGACAGCTCCGGCATTGCCCGAAGGGACACACCAGCATGCGCGTCACCAAGCTCTCCTCCGCGGTCATAGCCGCCGCGGCCTGCGGCTCCCTGCTGGCCGGCGCGGCCGGCCCGGCCCTGGCCGGCCAGCGGGGAGCCCCGGAGCCCCGCCCGGCGGCCCGGCCCGCCCAGCCGAAGGCCGCCGCCGTCCAGCAGCAGCTCGAGGTCGCCGGCCACCTGGGCGAGACCCTGTCCCTGACGTCCCGCATCGCCAGGGAGGCCCAGGCCGGGAAGCCGGACCTCAAGACGCTCACGAGCCTGCGGCAGCAGTTGCAGAAGTCCACCGCGCAGCTGCTGGAGGCGACGAAGAAGCTCACGCCCCCGGCCACCCCGAAAGCCGGCGCCCACCGGGCCCCGGACCCGGTGGCGGAGATCAAACAGCTGCTGGAAAAGCTGATCAAGGACATCGAGAAGCTCCTCCAGGACGTCCTCAAGAAGGACTCGGCGGCGGCCAAGGCGTCCACGGCGACCGCCGTCGAGGACCTGAAGGAACTGCTCGCGAAGATCCCCGGCCTGACGGAGGAGGCGGCGCCGCCGGCCCCCGTTGCCTAGGCCCGCCGGACCCGGGCGCGATAGCGGGGAGCTCGCCGCAGTTGCCGGGCTCGCCCGCCACGAGCGCCGCCCCGCGACGCGGACACGCCCTGGCGGCGGCCCGCACAGGGCCCTCCGGCTCGCTCGCTGCGAGGGCGGCCCTGCGCCCGGCGGCCGCCCGGCCGCGGGCCGCCGCTCAGCCGTCGAAGACGATTCCCTCGACCGCCCGCGCGGCAGCCCGGTCCAGCAGCGTCACCGACGCGCAGCCGGCCGGCAGCCGGCCCGCCGCCGCGTCCGCGGCCAGCCGTGCCATCGCGCGCCGGTGCCGCCCGAAGGCGTACGTGGAGACTTCCCGCCCCCGCTCGGCCTGCCCGGCGAGGGCGGTGTCCGGCGCCACGTCGAGGAGGAGCAGGTGGGCCGCGGCGCCGCGGCGGCGGGCGTGGCGGGCGGCCCAGCGGCGGACCCAGGCGACCTGCCCGCAGTCGTGCACGACCGCGCTCCCGCCGGACCCCAGGGCGCGGCGCAGGGCCGCGTAGTGGGCCAGGCGGACCAGGGGCCGGTAGAGGGCATAGGGCAGCCAGGGCGGCGTGCGGCGCTCCACCCGCTCGCGGGTGTCCTGGGAGTCGACGCACCAGACGACGCCGCCGCGGCCGTCGAGCGCCGGCACGGCCCGCCGGATGAGCGTGGACTTACCGCTGCCGGGCAGTCCGGAGACGATGAGCAGGTCACCCGCCGGATAGCGCAGCCGGGCGCGGGCCGTGCCGCGCAGATCCAGCACGCCCTCGGGGCGGCCCGCCGGCGCGGTTCCGTCGTCCTCGGCCTCGTCCTGCCCGCCGGCCTCGGGCGGCGCAGGGCCCGCCCGTCTCACATCCGTACCCCGCGTGCGCAAGGTGATCGACCTCCCCCGGTCCGGTCCCTCCCCTCTACCCAGTAAATGTAAAGAAAAGGTAATGCAATTGAGTGGGCAGCGAGCAGTCCCCCGCACGCTCGTCCGTGCAATGATGTGCGCGCCAGCAGCACACCTCAACTGCATACCGGCCGCTCGAATCCGCGCGGGAGAGTTCCGGCCATCCGTGCCGGACGCCGAAGGAGCAAGTTCCTCCCTTGAATCTCTCAGGCCCCGTACCGCGCGGGTGAGGCAGATCTGAAAAGCGGACCGCCCCGCGCGGTCCCACCCAAGGTGCAAGCCGAGTCTCTCGGTGAACCTCTCAGGTTCCGATGACAGATGGGGAGGGCGCTTTCCCCCTGTTTTCCCCTGTTCCGCGAGCCCTCCGTGAACCTCGCGACCCTGCCTGGGAGCCTGAACATGACCGAAGCCGCCCCCCGCCGCACCGCCCTCGACGCGCTGCACCGCACGCTCGGCGCGACCATGACCGACTTCGCGGGGTGGGACATGCCCCTGCGGTACGGCAGCGAGCGCGACGAGCACCACGCCGTACGGACCCGCGCGGGCCTCTTCGACCTCTCGCACATGGGCGAGATCACCCTCACCGGGCCGCAGGCCGGGCAGGCCCTCGACTTCGCCCTCGTCGGCAATCTCGGCGCCCTCGCGGTCGGCCGCGCCCGCTACACCATGATCTGCGACTCCGCCGGCGGCATCCTGGACGATCTGATCGTCTACCGCCTGGGCGAGGAGGAGTACATGGTCGTCGCCAACGCCTCCAACGCCCAGGTGGTCCTCGACGCGCTGACCGAGCGCGCGGCCGGCTTCACCGCGGAGGTCCGGGACGACCGGGAGAACTACGCGCTGCTCGCGATCCAGGGCCCCGAGTCCCCGGCGATCCTCACGTCCCTCACGGACGCCGATCTGGACGGCCTGAAGTACTACGCGGGCCTGCCGGGCACCGTCGCGGGCGTGCCCGCGCTCATCGCCCGGACCGGGTACACCGGCGAGGACGGCTTCGAGCTGTTCGTCGCCCCGGCCGACGCCGAGCGGCTGTGGCGGGCGCTGACCGACGCGGGCACCGAGGCCGGTCTGGTGCCCTGCGGCCTCTCCTGCCGCGACACGCTGCGCCTGGAGGCGGGCATGCCGCTGTACGGGCACGAGCTGACCACCGCCACCACGCCCTTCGACGCGGGCCTGGGCCGGGTCGTGAAGTTCGACAAGACCGCGAACGACGGCGACTTCGTGGGCCGCGCCGCGCTGGAGGCCGCCGCCGAGCGCGCCGCGGCCGCGCCGCCGCGCAAGCTGGTCGGGCTGATCGCCGAGGGCCGCCGGGTGCCGCGCGCCGGGTTCCCGGTCGTCGCCGGCGGCGCCACCGTGGGCGAGGTCACCTCCGGGGCCCCCTCCCCCACGCTCGGCAAGCCGATCGCCATCGCGTACGTCGACGCGGAGCACTCCGCACCCGGTACAAAGGGTGTGGCTGTGGACATTCGCGGCAGCCAGGAGCCGTACGAGGTCGTCGCGCTGCCCTTCTACAAGCGTCAGCGCTGAGTCCCTTCATCCCACCTGTCAAGACCCCTTGCACAAGCACCCACGCGCATCCAGGAGAATCTAGCCATGAGCAACCCCCAGCAGCTGCGCTACACCAAGGAGCACGAGTGGCTGACGGCCGCCGAGGAGGGCGTGGCGACGGTCGGCATCACCGAGTTCGCGGCCAATTCGCTCGGTGACGTCGTCTTCGCCCAGCTCCCCGCGGTCGGCGACACGATCACCGCGGGCGAGTCCTGCGGTGAGCTGGAGTCGACCAAGTCGGTCAGCGACCTGTACGCCCCGGTGACCGGCGAGGTCGTCGAGGCCAACCAGGACGTCGTGGACGACCCCTCGCTGGTGAACTCCGCCCCCTTCGAGGGCGGCTGGCTGTTCAAGGTGAAGATCACGGACGAGCCGGCGGACCTGATGTCCGCCGACGAGTACACCGCCTTCGCCGGCTGACCCCGTCCCCTCCGCCTCCGCCCAGGAAGTCCAGGAAGAACTCATGTCGCTTCTGAACAGCTCCCTCCATGAGCTCGACCCCGACGTCGCCGCCGCTGTCGACGCCGAACTCCACCGCCAGCAGTCCACCCTCGAAATGATCGCGTCGGAGAACTTCGCTCCGGTCGCCGTCATGGAGGCCCAGGGCTCGGTCCTCACCAACAAGTACGCCGAGGGCTACCCGGGCCGCCGCTACTACGGTGGCTGTGAGCACGTCGACGTCGTCGAGCAGATCGCGATCGACCGGATCAAGGCGCTCTTCGGCGCCGAGGCCGCGAACGTCCAGCCGCACTCCGGTGCGCAGGCCAACGCCGCCGCGATGTTCGCGCTGCTCAACCCCGGCGACACCATCCTGGGTCTCAACCTCGCGCACGGCGGGCACCTGACCCACGGCATGAAGATCAACTTCTCCGGCAAGCTCTACAACGTGGTCGCCTACCACGTCGACGAGCAGTCGAACCTGGTCGACATGGAGGAGGTCGAGCGCCTCGCCAAGGAGCACCGCCCGAAGCTGATCGTCGCGGGCTGGTCCGCCTACCCGCGCCAGCTGGACTTCGCGGCCTTCCGGCGGATCGCCGACGAGGTCGGCGCGTACCTGATGGTCGACATGGCCCACTTCGCGGGCCTGGTCGCCGCGGGCCTGCACCCCAACCCGGTGCCGCACGCCGACGTCGTCACCACCACCACGCACAAGACGCTGGGCGGCCCGCGCGGTGGTGTGATCCTCTCCACGCAGGCCCTCGCCAAGAAGATCAACTCCGCGGTCTTCCCCGGCCAGCAGGGCGGCCCGCTGGAGCACGTCATCGCGGCGAAGGCGGTGTCCTTCAAGGTCGCGGCGAGCGAGGAGTTCAAGGAGCGCCAGCAGCGGACGCTGGAGGGCGCGAAGATCCTCGCCGAGCGCCTGGTGCAGAGCGACGTCACGGAGCACGGCGTCTCGGTGCTGTCCGGCGGCACGGACGTGCACCTGGTCCTGGTGGACCTGCGCGACTCGGAGCTTGACGGCCAGCAGGCCGAGGACCGCCTCCACGAGGTCGGCATCACGGTCAACCGCAACGCCGTCCCGAACGACCCGCGGCCCCCGATGGTCACCTCGGGCCTGCGGATCGGCACGCCGGCGCTGGCCACCCGCGGCTTCACCGCCGAGGACTTCCGCGAGGTCGCCGACGTCATCGCCGAGGCCCTCAAGCCCTCCTACGACACCGAGGCGCTGCGCGGCCGGGTGAGCGCCCTCGCGGCGAAGTACCCGCTGTACCCGTCGCTGTAAGCGCGGTCGAGAAATACAGCGACGGCCGGTACGGGGGCTCTCCGTGCCGGCCGTCGGCGTTTCCGGCCCGCGGGCAGGGATCGGGTGTGTCAGGTGATGAGGACGTCGCTGTAGGCGGAGCGGGCCTTGGGCGGCACCGGCGGGGCGTCCTCCGCCGCGTCCGGGAACAGCTCGCGGTGGGCGCGGCGGGCCCGGTCCGCCGCGTCGGCTGCGGGGACGAGGGTGTGCTCGGCGGGGCCGTCCTCGCGCAGCGTGGTGATCCGGGCGAGGCCGTCGTCCCGGGCGGACACCACCACGGCCGGGGCGGGCGGCCCCTGGCCGACGACCGTCCCGGCGCCCCCGCCCGGCGGCAGCGGGCGGCAGTGGAGCAGGACCCCGTGCCGCTCGGCCCAGTCGACGGCCCGGGTGTGGACGACCTTCGCGCCGTGGTGGGACATCCGGCGGACCGTCTCGTAGGCGACGTGCTCAAGGGTGCGGGCGGCCGGGACGAGGTAGGGGTCGGCCGTACAGATGCCGGGGACGTCGGAGAAGAGCTCGCAGACCGGGGCGGACAGGGCGCCCGCGAGGGCGACGGCGGAGAGGTCGGAGCTGTTGCGGCCCAGCATGACGGAGCGCCCGGCGGCGGTGACGGCCCGGCCGCCGGGGACGACGGCGACCGGGCGGGCGGCCAGGGCGGCGGTGAGCGGGGCGGGGTCGGCGCGCAGGAGGGCCGCGTGCTGCGGCGGGCCCTCGGCGAGCAGGCCGGTGCCCGCGGCGGCGACCGGGCTCGCCCGCAGGCCGACCATGTCCAGGACGGCGGTGAGCAGGGCGACGCTGACTGTCTCGCCGCTGGTCAGCAGCATGGCGGCGGCCTCGGGGGGCGGGTCGGGGGCGAGCCGTTCGAGGGTCTCCTTCAGCCTGCCGGTGGTGCCGGACATGGCGCTGACGACCACGACGACGGGGCGGCCGCTGTCCGCCGCGCGGTCGGCCACGTAGCGGGCGACGCGGGTGAAGCCCTCCAGTTCGGCGAAGGCCGAGCCGCCGAACTTCAGCACCAGCGGGGTGCGCGGCCCGTCCCCCGCGGCCGGCCCGGTCATCGCAGCCACCCCGCCGCGACGGCGGTCTCGACGATCTGCAGGGCGTTGAGGGCGGCGCCGACCCGGAGGTTGTCGGCGACCACCCACAGCCACACGGCGTGCGGGTCGTCCGGTTCGACGCGGACGCGGCCGACGTGCACCAGGGCCCGGTCGCGGTCGGTCGCGAAGACGGTCCGGGGCATCGGGTAGCCGCCGCGGTACAGGCGGATGCCGGGCGCGGCCGCCAGGGCGTCCTCGACCAGTGCCGCCGTGACGGGCTCGCGCAGGCGCACGTGCACGGCCTCGGAGTGGCAGTGGAAGACGGGGACGCGCACGGCGGTCGCGGTGAGTCTCAGGTCCGGCAGGCCCAGTATCTTGCGGGGTTCGCGGGCGAGTTTGCGCTCCTCGTGGGTGAAGCCGCTCCCGTCGGCGAGCCCGATCTCGGGCACGAGGTTGAACGCGAGCGGCTGCCCGAAGCGGCCCGGGGGCCCGGCGGGGTCCGGGGCGGCCGCGGGGTGCTCCAGGGCGTGCCGGGAGTCCCGGGCCAGTTCGCCGAGGCCGCGCAGCCCGCCGCCGGACGCCGCCTGGTAGGTGGTGAGGACGACGGACTCCAGTCCGGCCAGGGTGTGCAGCGGGTGCAGGGCGCGGACGAGCTGGATCGTGGAGCAGTTGGGGTTGGCGGCGATGCCGCCCGGGGGCCGGGTGGCGAGGGTGTGCGGATTGACCTGCGGGACGACGAGCGGCACGCCGGGATCCATGCGGAACGCGGAGCTGTTGTCGACGACGAGCGCGCCGGCCGCGGCGAGCCGCCGGCCCTCGCGGCGGCTGAGCTCCGCGCCCGCGCTGAGGACGGCGACGTCCAGGCCGTCCGGGTCGAGGCTGTCGAGGGCGACCACCGGTCCGGCGTCGAGGGCGAGGCCCAGCTCGGCGCGGAGGTCGCGGCCGGCGCTGCGCGCGGAGGCCACGGGGGTCACCCGTTTCACCGGGAGCGTGCCGCCGTCGAGCAGGGCCAGGCACTCCCGGCCCACCGCTCCGGTCGCGCCGATCACCGCGATGTTGAGCATGGATCCTCCAGTCGACTCCGGACGTGGGGGCTCACAGGCGTGCGGGCCCCCGGAACATCCGCCGGTAGGTGTGCGGGGTGGTGCCGAGCGAGCGGACGAACTGGTGGCGCAGGGCGGCCGCGTTGGGGAATCCGGTGCGGGCCGCGACGGCCTCCACCGTGTCGTCCGTCCGCTCCAGCAGCCGCTGGGCGAAGAGCACGCGCTGGCCGAGCAGCCAGCGGTAGGGGGTGGTGCCGGTCTCCTGGCGGAAGCGGCGGGCGAAGGTGCGCGGCGACATGCACGCCTGGCCGGCCAGCTGTTCCACGCTCAGGTCCTGGTCGAGGTGGAGCTCCATCCAGGCGAGCACCTCCCGCACGCCGTCCTCGCGGCACTCGGGCACGGGGCGCTCGATGTACTGTGCCTGACCGCCCTCGCGGTGCGGGGGCACCACCATCCGGCGGGCGATGGCGTTGGCGACCTCGCTGCCCTGGAGCTTGCGGACCAGGTGCAGGCAGGCGTCGATGCCGGCGGAGGTGCCGGCGGAGGTGATCAGGGGGTCCTCGTCCACGTAGAGGACCCCGGGCTCCACGAGGGCCTTGGGGTAGCGCTCGGCGAGCGCCGCCGCGTAGCGCCAGTGGGTGGTGCAGCGGCGGCCGTCCAGGAGCCCGGCGGCGCCGAGGACGAACGCGCCGACGCAGACGCTGAGCACCCGGGCGCCGCGGAACACCGCCCGGCGCAGGGCTTCGAGGAGTTCCGGCGGGAAGTCGCGGGTGTGGAAGTCGTCCCCCACCGGCACGGCTATGAGGTCGGCGTCCTCCAGCCGGTCGAGACCGTAGGGGGTGCTGATGGTGAAGCCGGGGACGGCGCGCACGGAGAAGGACTCCGCCGCGACGAGCGCGAAGTCGTAGGCGGGCAGCCCCTCGGACCGCCGGTCGATGCCGAACACTTCGCAGACGACCCCGAGTTCAAAGGGGTGCACGTTGTCGAGCAGCACTGCGGCCACGTTCTTCAGCATGTCGCCCAATGTGGCAGGGATTCGTGGTCGGCCGACAGTCCGTCCACTGTCCGCCGGCGCCGCGTTCCGGCACACTGGCACCGTGGCTCACGCGGCCCCGCCGAGCGGGACGAGGCCGCCGCGTATCCCGAACACCACGGCCTGCGTCCGGTCCGAGGCCCCCACTTTGGAAAAGATCGCGGACAGATGATTCTTCACGGTCTTCTCGGATATATCGAGAGAGTTGGCCACCTGGCGGTTCGACTTGCCCTGGGCGACCAGGCCCAGGACCTCGCATTCCCGGGGGGTCAGCTGCGACAGGGCCTTGCGGACCGTGGCGTCCCGGCAGCCCGGCGGGTCCCCCAGGGGCGGGCTCTGGCTCTCGCCGAGTTCTATGAAGAAGTCCGCGAGGGATTTCTGTGCCGCGCGGAGCGCGACATGCATTTCGTCCAGGGCGTCGACCAGCGCGTCCACCGAGGCCGCCCGGCCGCCGCACACACCGCAGATCCGCTGATCGGATACGTGGGCACTTCGCTCCCCTCCTACAGGCTTCACCCTGCACTCTCCTTAGCACTGGAAGATAACGGTCCCCGCGGTCGGGTATCGAACACGACCGTTTTGCAGCGGGTATATTCGCGCAGCGCCTCAAGGCCCTTTTCCACGCCGATGCCCGAGCGCTTGGCACCGGCGAAGGGCAGCTCCACCCCGCCGGCCGCGCTGTAGTTGTTCACGAAGACCTGGCCGACCCGCAGCCGGCGGGCCAGCCGGTGGGCCGTGGCCCCGTCCCGGGTCCAGATGCCCGCCGCGAGGCCGTAGTCGGTGGCCTCGGCGAGGCGGACGGCCTCGGCCTCGGTCTCGAAGGCCGTGACGGCGAGGACGGGGCCGAAGATCTCCTCGGTGAAGACCGGGTGGTCCGCCGGCACCCCGGCCAGGATCGTGGGCTCGACGTAGAAGCCGCCCTCGTGGCCGGGCACGTGGGGCACACCGCCGCCGGTGACCACCGCGCAGTCCCGGGCGCCCCGGGCCACGTACCGCAGGACGCGGTCGCGCTGGCGGGCGGAGATCAGGGGGCCGAGGTCCGGGTCCGAGCGGCCGGGGCCGATGCGCAGGGCGCGGAACGCGGTGGTCAGGGCCGCGAGCAGGGCGTCGTGGACCGAGGCGTGGACGAGGAGCCGGCTGCCCGCCGAGCAGTTCTGACCGGCGTGTTCGGTGATCGAGGCGACGATGAGCGGCACGGCGAGGCCGGGGTCGTGGTCGGGGAGCACGATGTGGGGTGATTTCCCGCCGAGTTCGAGGGTGACGGGGACGATGGTGCGGGCCGCCGCGGCCATCACGGACTGGCCGATCGCCCGGGAGCCGGTGAAGGCGAGGTGGTCCACGCCGGGGTGGGCCGCGAGGGCGGCACCTGCTTCCTCCCCGTAGCCGGGTACGACGTTGAGCGCACCGGGCGGCAGCCCCGCGTCCAGGGCGATGTCGGCCAGCAGGAGGGGGGTGAGGCAGGCGTCCTCGGCCGGTTTGAGGACGCAGGTGTTGCCGGCGGCGAGGGCGGGGGCGACGGTGCGGGCGGCGATCTGCAGCGGGTAGTTCCACGGGATGATGTGCCCGCACACGCCGTAGGGCTCGCGGAGGGTGAAGGCCAGCAGGTCGGGCCGGCTGAGGAGGGTCTCGCCGGTGAGCGCCTCCAGGGCGCCGCCGTAGAACTCGAAGTAGCGGGCGGCGACCTCGGCGTCGGTGCGGGCCTGGCCGATCGGCTTGCCCGTGTCCCGCGTCTCGGCCTCGGCGAGGGCCGTGGCCGAGGCACGCAGCGCGGCGGCGACGCGGTGGCAGATCCTGGCCCGCTCGTCGGGAGCGGTGTCGCCCCAGGTGTGCTCGTAGGTGTGCCGGGCGGCGGCCACGGCCTCGTCGACCGCGTCGGCGGAGCACCGGGCGACGCGGGCGAAGGGCCGGCCGTGCGCGGGGTCGAGGACGTCGATCCAGTCGGCCGCAGGTACGTGCTTCCCCGCGATGACGGCTGTGTACTGCGGCAGGTCCGCTGCGTTCACGGGGACTCCAGGATCCTCGGTGAAGGGGGTCGCACCGGAGGTCAGCCGGCCAGTGAAGCGGCCAGGATCCTCCGCAGGTCGTGGTCGGCGACATCGCGCGGGCAGCACACCAGCAGCCTTTGCTGCTTGAGCGCGCCCTCGACGAGCGCGGGCAGGTCTCGCCGGGTGAAGCCGAACTCCGCGGGGCCGGTGGGCCCCCCGGTGTCCGCGACGAGGGCCGTCAGGGCGGCGGGCAGGGCGTCGGCGCCGTTCGCGGCGGTGACGCCGGCGAGGTTCGCGCCGAGCAGCTCGGCCGCCCTCAGGTGCCGTTCGGGCGCGGTGGGATAGGTGAAGGCGAAGGCGGCGGCCGCGGTGGAGACCACCGCGCTGCCGTGCGGCACCATCGCGTGGCCGACCTCGTAGCCGGGCGGCCGGTAGTCACGGACGAGGCCCGCGATCGGGTAGGCGCAGGCGTGCGGGATGTGGGTGCCGGCGTTGCCGAAGCCGAGGCCCGCGAAGGTCGCGGCCCGGCTCATCCCGGCCCTGGCCTCCAGGTCGTGGGGGTTGAGGACGGCGCGCCGCAGGTAGCGGCCGACGAGCCGGAGCGCCTCTTCCGCCCAGATGTCGCTGATGGGGTTGGCCCCGATGTACAGGGGCCGTTCCCCGGGGGTGCGGTAGGCGGGGCGGCGGTCGTAGGGGCGGGCGGTGTAGGACTCGCAGGCGTGGGTGAGCACGTCGTAGCCGGAGGCGGCGGTGACGGCGGGGGGCAGGGTCACGGTGTTGAGCGGGTCGACCAGGGCGAGGGCCGGGCGCAGCCGGGTGTCGCTGATGCCGGTCTTCACGCCCAGCCCGGTGACGCCGAGGGCGACCATGGCGGTGCACTCGCTGCCGCTGCCCGCGGTCGTCGGGACGGCGATCAGGGGTTTGAGGGGCCCGGGGACGGCCATGCCGCCGCCGATCGGCTTGTTGAGGTAGTCGCGGACGTCCCGGCCGGGGTGGCTGTGCAGCAGGTTGATCATTTTGGCGGTGTCGATCGCGCTGCCGCCGCCCAGGCCGAGGTAGCCGTCGACGTCGAGGTGGGCGAGCTCGCGGGCGGCCTCCGCGCAGCTCGCGTCGGTGGGTTCGACGTGGGCCCGGTCGAAGACGGTCACCGCGATGCCGTCCTGTTCGATGCTCTTGGCGACGCGGGCGGGCAGTCCGAGTGCCGCGAGCGTCGGGTCGGTCACCAGGAGGACCGAGCGCATCCCGGCCCTTGCGAGTTCATAGGCGATCTCCCGGGTGGCGCCCATTCCGAACTTCAGTGGCGGCGCCTGCCACGTAATGAGGGTCTCCCCTTCCGCCGTGCCGCCGTTCGCCCCCGTAGCCAGGTCCACTTTCGGCCCTCCTCGGCTCCCTGCGGAACACCAGGACGTGATACTAACCACAGCTTTTGCTCCGCCGCATGGGGCTGTGGGCCCAGGGCTGCGACAGGGACTTTGGCCCTATCCCGCCTTTCGGTCAATACTTTCGACGGGACTGCGCGCCGGGGATCTCGGCCGGTCGGCGGGGTGTGATCGGTGCCGTAGCCGGGAGCAACGACGCCCGGGCGAGGCCGAGTTGTTTGATCTAGGCCGGATCGGCACTCTCGTTCGGAGCAGGTATGAGACATTTCGCTTACCCGCCGCGGGCGCCCCTTGCGGGGCGATGCGGACCGGAATCCGACCGCCCTGTCCGGCGGTTGTCATTTCCTTGCCGAATGCCTCCGGCATTGGCGTCACCTCGGCATTTCGGGGTGCCGCGGATTGCGGATAGCTGTTCATTGCATTCCGGACGGGCTGACGCGCCTGAGCAGCCCGTCCGGCGCTTGAGGACGCGCCCGCAGGGCGCTCGCCGCCGCAGGCGGCACAGACGGCCTGCGGCCGACGAACTATGCAGCCGCTAAACGGGGTTCAAACACGCCCAACGGCATCCGCAAGGTACCCGCGCGCCGCACGCGTCCCCGCGGCGGACGCGAGGCCGATCGCTGCGAGGACGAGCCAGAAGAACAGCAGCCCCCCGTGGTCGGCGGCCAGGTCGAAGCCGCTGCCGACGAGGCCGCCGAGCATCCCGCCGACGCCCCACGCCATCGTCGAGTAGCCGAGGTAGAGGCCGATCCGGCCCGGCGCGGCGAGCCCGGCGACGACGGCGTCGACGACGCCGCAGAAGAGGGACTCGCCGACGGAGGTGACGATGACGGCGGCGACGAGCGGCCCCACGCCCTCGACGGCGCACAGCAGCCAGCCGCCGCCGAGCACGGCCGTGGAGAGGGCGAAGACGTCGAGCCGGCCGACGGTGCCGCGCCGCTCGACACGCTTGCCGATCAGCATCACGACGACGATGACGAGGGCGGAGTTGCCCGCGGTCAGCAGCCCGATGAGGTCGGAGGAGAACTGCTGGTGGACGATCGTCAGGGGCAGCGCGATGCGGTACTGGGTGATGAGGAACCACCCGCCTACGGCGAGCGCGCAGAAGAGCATCAGGTGGCGGTCGCGCAGCGCCTCGGCCATCGCGGCGGGTCCGATGGGCGCGGGGTGGGAGCCGTGCATGCCGCGCAGCAGCACCGCCGAGACGGCGGCGAACAGCAGGTGCAGCACGGACGCCACCACGAACCCGGCCCGGACGGCGCCGCCGGCGAGCAGGGCGGTGCCGATCAGGGGGCCGATGAGCGCGGCCCCGTTGATCGACACGTAGTAGCGGCTGAGATTGACGACGGCGCCGCCGGTCTTCGCCGAGGCCAGCACGGAGCGGGAGCCGTTGTTGTTGAGGGAGCCGCCGATGCCCATGAGGCAGACCGCGCCCAGCCACAGCCCGAAGCTCTCCCCGGCGACGGCGAACACGGCGTAGGCGACGACCTCGATCAGCAGGCCGAGGACGAGCACGCGGGACGCTCCGAAGCGGTCGCTGGCCCAGCCGGCCGGGATGCCGAGGCCGCGCCGGGTGAACTCCATGGCCGCGAAGAGGAGCCCGGTTTGCAGACTGCTCATTCCCGCGTGCCGGGTCAGGTAGACCGCGAGGAACGGGATGACCATGAAGAACCCGATGTTCGTCATGAACCGCCCGAGGATGACGACGTAGGCGGGCCCCTTGCCCTCGGTGAACGCGGCGGCCTTCACTGAGCCTCCGGCTCGGTGCGGATGGCGATGCGGGCGGCCGCGGCCTCCGCGGCGGCCCCGGCGGCCTTGGCGTCGGGGCCGGTGGCGACGACGTAGCCGGTGCGGTTCCAGGAGTCGCCGAGGGGGGCGACCGTCTGCCCGGGCCGGCACAGCTCGCCCACCCGGATCACGCCGTCGACGGCGAGTGCCTCGTCCACCCCCTCGACGGCGGTCACCCGGCCGGGCGCGGGGCGCAGGTAGCGGATGGCGGCGCCGCCGGCGAGCGGCGCGGACCCGGGGGGCGGTGCGGCGTGGGCGAGGGCCAGCACCGACCACAGGAGGAGGTCGGTGCCGGTGGTGTGCTGGGTGAGTTCCCAGAGCTGGTCGCCGCCCTGGCGGGCGTTGATCTCGACGACGGTGGCCCGTGCGCCGTCCGCGGAGAGCATGACCTCGGTGTGGGCGGGCCCCCACCGGTAGCCGATGGCGTCGAGCGCGTCCAGCGCCGCCGAGGTGACCGCCGTGCACGCGGGCTCGGCCAGGCCCGCGGGCTGGTCGTGGCCGGTCTCGACGAAGTGGGGCGGGCCGGAGGAGTACTTGCGGGTGACCATGAGGGCCCGGTGCCGGCCGTCGGCGCTGAGGGACTCGACGCTGAACTCCTGCCCGCTCAGGTATTCCTCGGCCAGGACGCGCGGGGCGCCGGTGGCCTCCTTGCTCCAGGCCCAGGCCGCCTTCGCGCCCGTCGTCCAGGCCCAGGCGGCGGCGAGTTCGCCGGCGTCGCGCACGAGGTGGACGCCGGTGCCGCCGTTGCCGTCGACGGGTTTGAGGACGATGCCGCCGGGGTGGTCCCGGAGGAACTCCGCGGCGTCGCCGGCGGTGGCGCAGAGCCGGTGGGCGGTGCTGCTGACGCCGCGCTCGTGCAGCAGGCGGCGCATGGCCGCCTTGTTCTGCGCCAGGGCGACGGTGGCCGCGCCGTTGCCGCGGACGCCCAGGACGTCGGCGACGACGCTCACCGGGTACAGGGAGAGTTCGGTCATGCCGAGCACCGCGTCCAGCGGGCGCCGGGCGTGTACCTCCCGGGCGGTGGCGAGCAGGGCGTCGGGGTCCTGGAAGTCGGCGTCGACGACGCGGAGGGCGGTGGCTTCCTCCAGTTCGCGGTCGCCGCCGGGCCGGTGGACGACGGTGAGGGCGACCGGCAGCCCGAGCAGCTTGCCCAGGATGTCGGTGCGGGGGCAGACCAGCAGCAGATGGGGGACGCTCGTCATGTCAGGCGGGCCCCTCGGCGCCCGCGCCCTGGGCCTCGTTCCAGACGCGTTCCAGCTCGCGTATGCGCGCGCTGTCCTTCTCGATGCTCGCCCAGTCCGCGGCGCTCTGGATGACCCAGCCGAGGCTGGTGGTGACGTCGTTGGTCATCGGGACCTCTTTGCCTTCGGGCGGAACGGACAGGTTCCGGACGGTCGGCAGCTCGGCGATCCGGCGCAGGATCTCCATGTGCCGTACCGGGCCGGCGAAGTCGGCGCACAGCCACAGTGTGCGCACCTCCCGCACCAGGCGGAAGCCCGGTGTGAACTCCCCGTCGAGCAGGTGCCGCACGGTCCGTTCGATCTGGTTGTCACCGGTGGCCAGCGAGCCGGAGAGCATCATGCAGCTGCCCGAGTAGCGGGCGGCGAGCTCGACGAGGCGCGGCCCCTCCGCCGTCATGATCACTTCGGCGTGGGTGGAGCCGTTGCGGATGCCGACGGCGTCGGCCGCGCGCATCGTGTAGGCGGCGAGCACCGCCACGTCGGGGTGGTCCGGTGGCAGGAAATCGGCGACGTCGTAGATGCCGATGCGCGGGCCGCGGTCGTGCTTGGCGTACACGCAGGTGTCGACGAGTCCGTGCCGGCCGTCCACCGAGTACAGGTCGACGATGTACTCGGGACCTTCGAGGAACTCCTGCACGATGACGGTCTCGTTGCGCAGCAGGAATCCGTTGACCAGGCCGAGGATGTGGTGGAAGGGGGTCCGCCAGTCGCCGCCGGGCGGGACGAGGTGGACGTTGTCGGTGCCGGCGCTGTGCGGCGGCTTGATGATCAGCGGTCGGCCGGCCAGTCCGCTGCGGGCGATCCACGCCTCGGCCTCCCCGGGGTCGGCGGTGGACAGCGTCCGGGGGCCCGGCACCCCGGCCCGCTCCAGCGCCGCCGCCATGGCGCCCTTGTGCCGCTGGGCGGCGGCGCTGCCCGGCACGTTGGCGAAGCGCGGCATGAGGCGCTCCACGAGCTGCGCGGTGAGCTCGACGCCCCTCTCGTTGCCCGCGACGATGCCGACCGGGTCGTAGCTCTCGACCAGGGCGAGCAGCGCGGCGAAATCACCGTCGTGGAAATGGACGGCTTCGAAGTCGTCCGGGTACCACGTCGATTTCCTGATGAATTTCTCCAGTGGCTCCGGTGTGCTCATGACGGTGACCGGGGTGATGCCGCGCGCCCTGAACGCGCTGGCGAACCCCCGGTTGTCCCCGTCCCTGATGTGGTAGCCGTCGACCACCACCGCGTATCGCTTCCCGCTGATCCCCATGGCGCCACTCTGCGGTCACCTCCGCGGCGGCGGACAGTGGCGGAAGTGACCGGCGACCGCGAATTACTGCCACCGGCCCGGGCGGGACCATCGGCCTATGGCTGCCCGGCGGCCCGCTCCGACAAGGTGGTGGGCACAGCGGCGGCCCGCCGAAGCAGGCGCAGGACGGAGTTGTCATGAGCCCACGCGTGTCCATCGATCCGGGAAGGCTCAGCCAGTTCGGTGCGGCCACCGGGAGCACGTTCTGCCTGATCACCAACCCCGAGCTGGCCGACGCGTTCGAGATCGTCGAGGACGGCTCCTACGACCGCTACCTGACCGTTCCCTTCACGGCGGGCGACCGTTTCGAGGACCTGCTGGAGAAGACCGTTCCCGAACCGGCGCACCTCCTCGTCGTCTCACCCCACCGGTTCTTCGCCTCGCCCGACCCCGAACTGGTGGGCCGGCGCAAGATCATGGGAATGGCGTGCAATTCCACGCCCACCACCCTCGCGGAGATCCGGCACTTCCTGTCGGTGATGGAGCGCACCTCGGCCGCCGAACAGGCCGCGTTCTCCGACACGTTCTTCGAGATCGCGGAGGAGGCCGGCCACCTGGAGTACGTCGACCCCCGGCACGGCACCCGCGCGGTCCTGGACCACCTGCGGGAGGACCTGGTCTGGAACCAGCAGGCGGGGCCGCTGGACTGGGGCGACCAGCAGATCGTCCCGTCCGGTGAGATCAGCGTGCTGCCCATCGAGATCCGCGAGTTCCAGGAGGACCTGAAGCTGCCCCTGGAGGGCGAGATCACACTGCGCGGCTACCCGATCCTGCACAGCGGCACGCCGTCGTTCTCCCGCACCGACCAGGCCCGGATCCACTCCCGGCTGTGGGCGCTGCGCGACAACGCCGTCAAGGCGACGGTCGAGGACGGGCGCATCACCCGCCTCACCGCGCTCGACCCGGGGGCCGCCCCGGCGCTGGAGATGCTGGAGCAGATGTTCGCCGTGGACTCCCGCTACCGCATCGTGTGGGAGATCGGCCACGCCCTGAACACCGCGCTCGACATCCTGCCGGGCAACCACGCCATGAACGAGGTGTACGGCGGCACCGAGGGGTGTCTGCACTACGGGCTGGGGCTCACCCCCTTCACCCAGTACCACCTCGACATCATCTCGCCCGACACCCGGGTCCTGAGCAGCAACGGGCCGGCCCTCATCGGGCACCTGGACCACCCCACCGCGGAGCGAGTCGTCGCCGGCGAGTGACCGCCGGCGATGCGTCACCCGCTCGCCGCGCGGTCCGGGGTGCGCACAACACCGGCCGCTGACGGAAAGCGACAGGAGGTGACAGTCATGAGGAAGATCAAGGTTCAGAAGAACCGCAACTACCTGGGCACGCTGCTCGGCTGAGCACCGACCCGTGGCGGGGCCCGGGCCTCGCCACGGGGGCCGGAAGACCGGCTCCGGAGGAACCCCCGCGCCGCGGGTTCGCCGGGCATTCTCTAGGGAGTCCGCTCGTGCCACCGCTGGAAATCACCGCAAGCGACTTCGGCCAGTTCGGCGATCCGTCCGGGACGTTCTGCCTGATCACCGACGAGGCCGGCCACCGGACGATCCACTGCCGGCCCGGGGCCTACGACCGGGTCCTGCACCTGACGCTGCCGCCCGCGGTGAGCCTCGGGGCGCTCCTGGCGCAGCACGTGCCGCCGGGCGCCCATGTGCTGGTGGCCTGCCCGGGGCGGTTCCTCGCCTCGCCCGGCCCCGAGGAGCTAGGCGACCGCAGGCTGGTGGTGCTGCCGGCGGGCTCCACGCCGCTGACCGCCGGGCACGTCCGCTACTTCCTCAAGACCGCGGCGCGCACCGGCATCGCCCGGCAGGAGGCCCTGGCCGAGGAGTTCTTCGACCGGGCCGCGGACACCGAACGGCTGCTGATCACCGACGACGAGACCGGCACGGAGGCGGAGTTCGACCTCGCGGCGCCGGACTGTGTGTGGAACCAGCAGGCCGGGGTCCTCGGCGACGGCGAGCAGCAGATCTTCCCGCCGGGGAAGCTGAGCGTGACCGCCGCGGAGATCACCGCCTTCTCCGCCGACGCCCGGCTCGGCGGTCTCACCGGCACCCTGACCCTGCGCGGGTGGCCTGTTGTGCACCGGGGCGCCGACCCGAAGGACGCACCCGGCCAGCAGCGGCTGTTCGAGGCGCTCGCCCCCCTGGTGAACCTGCCGGTGCGGCTGGACGTGGCCGGCGGGCTGATCACCGGCGTCGCCCCCGGGCAGGCGGCGGCCGCCCCCGCCGCGCGGGCCCTGGACGATCTGCTGGCCGCCGAACCGCTCTACCGCACCGTCTGGGAGCTGGGCTTCGGCATCAACACCGACACGGAGATCATCCCGGCGAACTGCGGCCCCAACGAGGTGTACGGCGCCGGCCACGGGGTGGTGAACCTGGGGCTGGGCGTCACCCCCGCCACCCGGTTCGCCCTCGCCTTCCTGATGCCGCGCAGCTCGCTACTGGCCTCGGACGGCACCGCGCTCCTGGGCGCCCGCAAGGCGGTGCGGCGCGGCCGGATGCAGCGGGTCGCCGGCGCGGGCTGCGGCTGCCACTGACCTCACCACCGGCCCCCGGACCGCCGGCACCCGGTCCGCACCGAGTCCGTACCGAGAAGGGAACACCCATGGCGACCAAGCCGCGGCCCGAGCTGCGGGAGCGCATCGACGCGCTCCTCGACGCGTTCATCAAGGACTTCTACCAGACCGTTCCCTACGCCCAGCACCAGCGCAACGCCGCCGAGATCAACCTCGACTACTACAAGCGGCACAACATCGAGACCATCCTGCGCCTGCGCCGCAAGCGCACCATCGACGCGCTGGCCATCAAGTACTTCACCAAGGTGGACCCCGTCCAGGCCAAGGCGTGGGCGCACTACACCGACGACGAGATGCTGCACGACCGGCTCTTCGCCGCCGACCTCGCGAAGGTCGGGGTGACCAAGGAGGAGATCTACTCCACCGAGCCGCTGCTCGCCACCAAGCTCCTCACCGGCTACCTCCAGTACGGCATGGAGTTCGAGGACAGCCCGCTGGCCCTGATCACCAGCGTGTACTTCGTGGAGTACACCACCACCCGGACCCAGCCCGAGTGGCTGGACAACCTGGAGAAGGTCCTCGGCCGGGACGAGGTCAAGGGCGCCCGCGCCCACGTCAACACCGACCTCGACGACGACCACGACGACTTCGTCTGGCGGGTGCTGACCTCCCTGATCACCACCGAGGAGGACGAGCGGGCCGTCGAGCGGCACCTGCACCACATCTTCTGGCTGTGGAAGCTCTACTTCGTGGAGCTGCACCAGCGCACGGTGCTCGGCGCGAAGGACGAGCAGATCCCCCTGCCGACCGCCACCGACGCCTGAGCCCGGGCGATGGCGAGCCGAACCCGCCGGGAAGCCGGGCCCGTGGAGGTGCGGGCCCTGCCCCCGGGCCGTGAGCTGGACCCCGCCACCGAGCGCTGGATCGTGGACGGGCTGGTGGAGGCCATGCCCGACCTGCGGGCCCGGGAGCTGTTCGCCGAGCGCCGGGACATGCTCACCGAGGCCGAGTACGTCGTGCTCGGCGTCGACCGGGAGCGGGACGCGGTGGTCTCCCTGCTCACGTCCCGGTGGGCGAAGCTGCCCTCGGGCCGGACCGCGCTGCACGTGATGACGCAGTTCGTCGGCGACGCCTACCGGCACGGCGCGATCTTCGGTCACAGCTGGACCGCGCACTTCACCCGGCTGCTGGCCGACGGCGGCCCCTTCCCCGAGGTGATCGCGCTCAAGACGTACAACCCGGTGGCGTACTGCGCCATGCACGCCTTCAGCGCACACCCGGAGATCAGCATGTACCCGGACCCCGCCGGGGCCCCGGCCCCCGCCGCCCGGGCCCTGGCCGCCGAGGTGGCCGAGGCGCTCGCCCCCGGGCACCCCTTCGACGCCGGGCGCGGCGTCCTGCCCGGCATCGGGCGCCCGGTGGACCTCTACCGGCAGCGGCCGACGAGCTCGGCGGAGGCGGTCAACGCCTACTTCGCCGCGCACCTGGCACCCGGCGACCGGATGCTGTGCGTCCTGCACGCCCCGACGGCGGCCGGGCGCCGCGCCGTCCTGGCGGCCCTGGGGATCCCCCCGCCCCCGCACCCCTCCTGAAAGGCGGCCCATGCCCAGCCCCTCCTGGCCGGCGGACTACGCACACGCGCGGGCGGACTTCCTGGCCGCCGCCGAAGCGGCCGGCGCGGCCCTGCGCGCCTTCCGGCTGCCGGGCCACCGCGGCCCCGACGGCGGCCCGCTGTACGCCGACACCGCCTACCTCGGCCCCACGGCCCCGGCGAAGCTGCTGGTCACGGTCTCGGGCACGCACGGCATCGAGGGCTTCTGCGGCTCCGCGTGCCAGACCCGGGTGCTGCTGGAGGAGGGGCGGGCACGGGAGGGGGGCCGGGACACGGGCGTCCTGCTCGTGCACGCCCTCAACCCCTACGGCTTCGCCTACCTGCGCCGGGTCAACGAGGACAACGTCGACGTCAACCGCAACTTCGTCGACCACCGCGACCCGCCGCACAACGACGCCTACGACCAGGTGCACCCCGCCCTCGTCCAGCGGGGCGGCGGAAGCTTCCCGGCGCGGGAGACCGCCGCCCGGGCCCTCGCCCTCCGCGACCGGCTCGGCCCCGCGGTCTTCCAGGAGGCCGTCACCCGCGGCCAGTACCGCCACCCCGACGGCCTCTTCTACGGCGGGCTCGCCCCCGCCTTCTCGCACCGGACGCTGCGCCGCGTCGTCGCCGAGCGGATCGCCGGTGTGCCGCACATCGCCTACATCGACCTGCACACGGGGCTCGGCGAGCGCGCCCTCGGCGAGCCGATCTTCCGCGGCGGGCGGGACGCGGGCGCGCACGACCGGGCCCGGGCCTGGTACGGGCCCGCCCTGACGGCGTCCGAGGCGGGCACCTCCTCCTCCACCCCGATCGTCGGCAACACCGCGACCGCGGTCGCGAGCGGCCTGCGCGGCCACGAGGAGCTCACGGCGATCACCCTGGAATTCGGCACCCTGCCGGGCCCGGAGGTGCTGCTCGCCCTCTGCGCCGACAACTGGCTCCATCTGAGCCGCCCGCCGGCCGCGGCCGTGCGGGACCCGGCCAAGGACCTGATCCGGGCGGCCTTCGCCCCCGAGGACGACACCTGGCGCCGGGCGGTGCTCCAGCGGGCCCGGGAGGTGTTCGACCAGGCGTTCAAGGGCCTCGCCGGCTCGGATTCCCAGGTGATGTGATCCCTTCGTAATCTGAAACAGAGGGTTCACGGGACGCTCACCTCGCTGTGGCCGCGGAGGTTTGCGGGCGACGGGTTACGCTCAATGGGCAGGGGCGTTTTCCCCCGCCTCCACCAGCACCCCGCCCCCCATGAGCAGACAAGGGAGTCCGCCACCGTGGCCATCTCCGTATTCGATCTCTTCTCGATCGGCATAGGCCCGTCCAGCTCCCATACGGTCGGCCCGATGCGGGCGGCGCTGATGTTCACGCGCCGCCTGAAGAACGAGGGGCTGCTGGCGCACACCACGTCCGTACGCGCCGAGCTCTTCGGCTCCCTCGGTGCCACCGGCCACGGCCACGGCACCCCCAAGGCCGTCCTCCTGGGCCTGGAGGGGTACTCCCCGCGCACCGTCGACGTGGAGACCGCCGACGACGAGGTGGAGCGCATCCGCGCCACGAAGCGGCTCCGGCTGCTCGGCGCGGAGATCGGCTCGGACCACGAGATCGACTTCGACGAGCCCACCCAGCTGATCCTGCACCGCCGCCGCGCCCTGCCGTACCACGCGAACGGCATGACCCTCTTCGCCTACGACGAGGCCGGGGCGCCCCTGCTGGAGAAGACGTACTACTCGGTCGGCGGCGGCTTCGTCGTCGACGAGGACGCGGTCGGCGAGGACCGGATCGTCCTGGACGACACTGTCCTTAAGTACCCCTTCCGCACCGGTGACGAGCTGCTGCGCCTCTCCCGCGAGACGGGCCTGTCGATCTCCGCGCTGATGCTGGAGAACGAGAAGGCGTGGCGCACGGAGACGGAGATCCGCGAGGGCCTGCTGGAGATCTGGCGCGTCATGCAGGCGTGCGTCTCGCGCGGCATGTCCCGCGAGGGCATCCTCCCCGGCGGCCTGAAGGTCCGCCGCCGCGCCGCCGGCACCTCCCGCCAGCTGCGCGCCGAGGGCGACGCGCAGGCCCGCGCGATGGAGTGGATCACGGTCTACGCCATGGCGGTCAACG
The DNA here is from genome assembly GCF_040646215.1 of Streptomyces sp. NPDC046215. Lineage (NCBI taxonomy): Bacteria > Bacillati > Actinomycetota > Actinomycetes > Kitasatosporales > Streptomycetaceae > Streptomyces > Streptomyces sp. NPDC046215. Next base: position 31,974 of record NZ_JBEYZW010000044.1, read on the forward strand.
AGGAGAACGCCGCGGGCGGCCGCGTCGTGACGGCCCCGACCAACGGCGCCGCGGGCATCATCCCGGCCGTGCTGCACTACTACATGAACTTCGTCCCCGGCGCGGACGAGGACGGCATCGTCCGCTTCCTCCTCGCGGCGGGCGCGATCGGCATGCTCTTCAAGGAGAACGCCTCCATCTCCGGCGCCGAGGTCGGCTGTCAGGGCGAGGTCGGCTCGGCCTGCTCGATGGCCTCCGGCGGCCTCGCCGAGGTCCTCGGCGGCTCCCCGGAACAGGTCGAGAACGCGGCCGAGATCGGCATGGAGCACAACCTGGGCCTGACCTGCGACCCGGTGGGCGGTCTGGTCCAGATCCCCTGCATCGAGCGCAACGGCATGGCCGCCGCCAAGGCCGTCACCGCCGCCCGCATGGCCCTGCGCGGCGACGGCCGGCACCACGTCTCCCTCGACAAGGTCATCAAGACCATGAAGGAGACGGGCGCGGACATGAAGGTCAAGTACAAGGAGACGGCCCGCGGCGGGCTCGCGGTCAACGTCATCGAGTGCTGACCGGCCGGGGCGGCGCCGCGCGCCGCCCCGGGGTCCGTCACGGGTTCAGGTGGCCCCAGACGAAGACCCGGCCGTCCTTGAGGACCAGGTTGTGCTCGGCTCCCGCGTCCAGACCGGTGACGCCGGACTTGGCGGCCGGGGCGTCGCACAGGCCGCGCTCGTTCTCGCCCCAGCCCGTCACCTCGCCGTTCTTGAGGGCGTAGCTGCACTGGCCGGAGGTGGAGATCTCCGTGACGCCCGACTCGGTGGCGGCCGGCAGGTTCAGGTGGTCGCCCCCGAAGCCCCAGGAGTAGACCTTCCCGCCCTTGAGCGCCATCACATGGCCGCTGGAGAGGGCGATCGCGCTGACCCCGCCCGCCGCGACCTCGGCGGGCAGGTCCAGCATCACGTCGGGGGCGTCCCCCCAGATGAGGACCTTGCCGCCCTTGAGGGCCGCGCTGACCCCGCCCGCGGCGGCGATCGCCGTGACGCCCGACTTCGCCTCGGCGGGCACGGTGGCCTTGCCCTTGCCGTCCTGGCCCCAGGCGATCACCTTGCCGCCCTTGAGCGCCAGGCTGTGCCGGCCGCCGGCCGCGACGGCGGTGACGCCGGACTTGGCGTCGGCGGGCACCGTGGTCCGCCCGTCGGCCTTGGCGCCCCAGGCGAGGACCTTGCCGTCCCTGACCGCCAGCGCGTGGCTCTCCCCGGCGTCGATCGCGGTGACCCCGGAGGCCGCCTCGGCCGGGACCGACGTCCGGCCCTCGGCCTTCACGCCCCAGGCCGTGACCTTGCCGTTCTTCAGCGCCACGCTGAAGTCACGGCCGGCGCTGACGGCGCTGACGCCGGTGCGCACCCCGGCCGGCACGGTGAGCTGGGTGAACGCCCCGTAGTCGCAGTTGTCCAGGTCGGTGCAGATCTTCACGCTGAGGTCCCAGCCCGACATGACGGTCGACGTGACGTCGATCGTCCCCGGGCCGCACTGCCGTGCCGAGGACGTGCCCTTGAAGATGAAGGGGCGGGGCTTGGCGATGAACGACGTTCCCCGGCCCTGGACGTGGTAGCAGGCTTCGGGGTCGGTGACGGTCAGCTTGCCGTCGGCGCGGTAGGAGTCGTTACCGTATTTGTCCTTGCCCAGCCCGGTCCACCCGCCCTTGGCCGAGGCGCCCGGGACGGACGCCTCCCACGGGTCCAGCGCCGACGCCGTCCCGGCGGTCGTCATCAGCAGGGCACCGGCCGTCACGGCCGCGGCCGTCAGTACTTTTCGCATGAACTGAGGTCCTCCATCGCAACATTCGTCGGCCCGGCGGGCGGGCCGGGACGGACCGACGTTACGAAGGAGCCCTATTGCGCCGATATCGAGCTTCCAGCACCCCTTATTCCGGTTCGCCCGGAGGTTCCTGACCGCGCCACGGGGACGTCCCGCGGACCCTGCCGGACCGGTGTCGGCAGCGCGCGGAAGAGGAGGACCGAGCGGGCCCGGACCGCCACCGGGGCGCCCGCGGGCCGGACGCCGCCGGGGGCGCGGGACTGCTGCTCCAGGGCGGTGTTCACGAGGAGTTCGTAGGCCCCGGCCCACGGCGGGCCGGGCAGGGTGAAGCGCACGGGGCCGGGGCCCGCGTGCAGGACGGCGAGGAAGCTGTCGTCGGTGACGGGGCCGCCCGCGGGGTCGCGCTGGGGGAGGTCGTGCCCGGAGAGGTACATGCCGAGGGTGGCCGTCGGGGCGTACCAGTCGTCCTGGGTCATCTCCGTCCCGTCCGGGGTGAACCAGGCGAGGTCCCGCAGCCCGTCCGTGCCCTGCGGGCGGCCGGAGAAGAAGGCGCGGCTGCGCAGCACGGGGTGGGCGCGGCGCAGCGCGAGGAGCCGGCCGGCGAGGTCGGCCAGGGCGCGCCAGCCGGGGTCCTCCAGCAGGGACCAGTCGATCCAGCTGGTCTCGTTGTCCTGGCAGTAGGCGTTGTTGTTGCCGTGCTGGGTGCGGCCCATCTCGTCGCCGGCGACGAGCATGGGGACGCCGGTGGACAGCAGCAGGGTGGTCAGGAGGTTGCGCAACTGCCGCCTGCGCAGGGCCAGGACGGCCGGATCCTCGCTCTCGCCCTCGGTGCCGCAGTTCCAGGAGCGGTTGTCGCCCGTGCCGTCGCGGTTGCCCTCGCCGTTGGCCTCGTTGCGCTTGTGCTCGTAGCTGACCAGGTCGCGCAGGGTGAAACCGTCGTGTGCGGTGACGAAGTTGACGGAGGCGTAGGGGCGGCGGCCGCCCCAGGCGTAGAGGTCGCTGGAGCCGGAGAGGCGGTAGCCGAGGTCGCGGACGTCCGGGAGGGCGCCGCGCCAGAAGTCGCGGACCGCGTCGCGGTAGCGGTCGTTCCACTCGGTCCACAGCGGGGGGAAGGCGCCCACCTGGTAGCCGCCCGAGCCCACGTCCCAGGGTTCGGCGATGAGCTTGACGCGGCGCAGGACCGGGTCCTGGGCGATGACGGCGAGGAAGGGGGAGAGCATGTCCACGTCGTGCATGGACCGGGCCAGCGCGGCGGCCAGGTCGAAGCGGAAGCCGTCGACGCCCATCTCCGTGACCCAGTAGCGCAGTGAGTCGGTGATCAGCCGCAGGACGTTCGGCTGGACGACGTGCAGGGTGTTGCCGCACCCGGTGTAGTCGGCGTACCGGCGGGCGTCCCCTTGCAGCCGGTAGTAGCGGCGGTTGTCGATGCCGCGCAGGGAGAGGGTGGGCCCCAGCTCGCCGCCCTCGGCCGTGTGGTTGTAGACGACGTCGAGGATGACCTCGATGCCGGCCGCGTGCAGGGCCCGCACCATCCGTTTGAACTCCCCCACCTGGCGGCCGCGGGTGCCGGTGGCCGCGTAGGCGGCGTGCGGGGCGAAGTAGCCGATGGAGTTGTAGCCCCAGTAGTTGCGCATGCCGCGCCTCAGCAGGTGGTCCTCGTGGGCGAACTGATGCACCGGCAGCAGTTCGACGGCCGTCACGCCGAGGCGGACGAGGTGGTCCAGGGCGGCGGGGTGGGCGAGCCCGGCATAGGTGCCGCGCAGCCGGGGCGGGATGCCGGGGTGGCGCATGGTGAAGCCGCGCACGTGCAGTTCGTAGATGACCGAGTCGGGCCAGGGGGTCTTGGGGCGGCGGTCGTCGGCCCAGTCGTCGCCGTCCGCGACGACGACGCCCTTGGGGACGTGGGGAGCGGAGTCGCGCTCGTCGCGGACGGTGTCGGCGACGTGCTGCTGGGGCCAGTCGCGGACGTGGCCGTACACCTCGGGCGGCAGCGGGCCGCACCGCCCCGGGCCCGCGAAGTCGCCGTCGACCGCCCGGGCGTAGGGGTCCAGGAGCAGCTTGGCGGGGTTCCAGCGGGCGCCGGTCCAGGGGTCCCAGCGGCCGTGGACGCGGTAGCCGTAGCGCTGCCCCGGTGCCACCCCCGGCAGGAACCCGTGCCATATCTCGTGGGTCGACTCGGTCAGGAGGTGGCGGGTCTCGGTCTCCCGGCCGTCGGCGCCGGCGTCGTCGGCGGCGGCGTCGTCGAAGAGGCACAGCTCGACGGCCTCGGCGCCGCCGGCCCACAGGGCGAAGTTCGTCCCGGCGACGCCGTCGGGGCCGGCCCGGAAGCGGGCGCCGAGCGGCTCCGGGCTGCCCGGCCGCACGGGCGGGCCCGCCGCCGGGGCCGTGGCCCGGTGCCCGTTGAGGCGGGGGGCGGGGCGCGGCGGCGCGGGGGCGCCCGGGCCCCCGCCGTCCCGCTCCGCCTCTTGCTCGGGTGCGCTCGACACGTCCGACACGTCTTCGCCTCCGGCGGCTCTCGTCCGGTGCGCCGGACGTCCGGCTTCCCGTGCCGGGCGTCGGCGGTTGCGCCTTCTCCCCTTTCTGCCCAGATCCATGGCCCCGCTCACACAGGTGATCGGACGAGCCGTCCGGGCCCCGCCCTGACGGGGGGTGGTCATCGGTGGCCTGAATATGATGCTTCAATTCGGCCACCGGCCGTACCTCACTCACACGGCTCGTACCACCGTTCCCATTCGGGACCGAACGGTGACATTCCCCGTGGATGCGCTGTCCGGGACGTGTGGTTATCTATCGCCAACGCGCGCACTGTCGCGCTCAGGGGGCGCCGCGTGGCCGCGGGCCGTGCGAGGGGAGACGACCGTTTTGAACGTGCAGCCGATATCGAGAGGGCGCGCGGGCCGCAGGGGCCTGTCCGCGCTCGCGCTCGGAACGCTGTTGGTGCTGGTGACCGCGTGCGGCGGCGATGACGGAGACGGCGGGAAGAGCGCCAAGAAGGTCCCTGACGGCCCCTCGCAGGCCGTCGTGACGATCGCTCCGGGCGACGGGTCGAAGGACGTCGAGACGAGCGGCGCGCTGAAGGTCCGCGCGGAGAAGGGCACCCTGAGCTCGGTGAAGGTGGCCGACGGCAAGGGCGCGACGATCGACGGGCGGATAACCGAGGGCGGTACGGTCTGGGAGCCGACCGCCCACCTCGGTGCCTCCACCAAGTACACGGTGGACGCCCTGGCCAAGGACGGGGAAGGCCGCCCGTCGGCCAAGCACGCATCCTTCACCACGCTCACTCCGCAGAACACTTTCGTTGGCTACTTCACGCCGGAGGACGGCAGCACCGTCGGCGTCGGGATGCCCGTCTCGCTCACTTTCAGCCGCGGCATCGACAACCCCAAGGCCGTCGAGCGGGCCGTGAAGGTGACCGCCGAGCCCGCCGTGCCCGTCAAGGCCCACTGGTTCGGCAACGACCGCCTCGACCTGCGGCCCGAGAAGTACTGGGCGGCCGGCACCAAGGTGACCGTCCAGCTCAACCTCAACGGCGTCGAGGGCCGCGAGGGCGTGTACGGCACGCAGACGAAGACCCTGAAGTTCACGGTCGGCCGCAGCCAGATCAGCACGGTCGACGCCAAGTCCCACCAGATGACGGTCGAGCGGGACGGCAAGGTCGTGCGGACCATCCCGATCTCCGCCGGCGCCCCGGCCAACCCCACGTACAACGGCCAGATGGTCATCAGCGAGAAGCACGACGTGACGCGCATGAACGGCGCCACCGTCGGCTTCACCAAGAGCGACGGCAAGGGCGAGTACGACATCCCGGACGTGCCGCACGCCATGCGCCTGTCCAACTCCGGCACCTTCCTGCACGGCAACTACTGGTCCGGTTCCTCCACCTTCGGCTCGGAGAACGCCAGTCACGGGTGCGTGGGCCTGGAGGACCAGCGCGGCGGCGGTGACCCGAACACCCCGGCGGCCTGGTTCTACAAGAACTCGCTCGTCGGCGACGTCGTGATCGTCAAGAACTCCGACGACAAGACGATCGCGCCGGAGAACGGCCTCAACGGCTGGAACATGCCCTGGGACCAGTGGGGCAAGCCCGCCAAGACCGGCTGAGCACGTCAGGCCCCTCCCTTCGCCGCCGCGGCCCGGTGCACTGTGACCAAGTGCACCGGGCCGCCGGCCGTCGTGCGGCACTAACCTTCTGTCATGACTGTGCATCTCGAGGTCACCGAGGGCGTCGCGACCCTCCGCCTGGACCGTCCGCCGATGAACGCGCTCGACATCGCCACCCAGGACCGGATCCGCGAGCTCGCGGAGGAGACGAGCCGCCGGGACGACGTACGGGCCGTGGTGCTGTGGGGCGGGGAGAAGGTGTTCGCGGCCGGCGCGGACATCAAGGAGATGCGGGAGATGGACCACGCCGCGATGGTGGCCCGCTCCCGCGGCCTCCAGGACTCCTTCACCGCCGTCGCCCGGATCCCCAAGCCGGTCGTCGCCGCCGTCACCGGCTACGCCCTGGGCGGCGGCTGCGAGCTCGCGCTCTGCGCCGACTTCCGCATCGCCGCCGAGAACGCCAAGCTCGGCCAGCCCGAGATCCTGCTCGGCCTGATCCCGGGCGCGGGCGGCACCCAGCGGCTGGCCCGGCTCGTCGGCCCGTCCAAGGCCAAGGACCTCATTTTCACCGGACGTCAGGTCAAGGCCGACGAGGCGCTGTCCCTCGGCCTCGTCGACCGGGTGGTGCCCGCGGCGGAGGTGTACGAGCAGGCGCACGCGTGGGCGGCGAAACTCGCCGCGGGCCCCGCGCTCGCGCTCCGGGCCGCCAAGGAGGCGGTGGACACCGGCCTGGAGACCGACATCGACACCGGGCTGGCCATCGAACGGAACTGGTTCGCGGGCCTGTTCGCCACCGAGGACCGGGAGATCGGCATGCGCAGTTTCGTCGAGGACGGACCGGGCCGGGCCAAGTTCGTCCGGGCTCCGGGTGGTTGACGCCGAAACGGCCGGTGGGCCGGGGCGGTCCGGGTGGGCGCACGGGGGCGGTTGCCCCGTGCGGGGGAATTCTCCGGGGTGTGCCCGTCCCTCCGGATGACCTTGTGCCCTGCGGTGGGCGATCACTCCCCGGCGGGCGGACCCGCAGGTCAGTCCTGGTCTACCGGCCAATTGTCTGCCTATGGCATATGTCGTCGGGCCCGCCCGGCGGCCGGTGTTCCGCTCCATCGAATCCCCCCGTTCCAGCACACGGCGTCTTTACGGCGGGCCATCATGGGGGGCATGGCGGGCCTGGGAGGAACGGAGCAGCCGCGACAGCAGGGCAGTACGGCTGCCGTGCGGTGGACGCCGACCGTTGAGGACGAACTGACGCTCAAGGCGCTGGATCTCTACGGCGACCCGACGGTCGAGGAGGTCAGGTTTCCCTCCCGTCCGGAGTCCGCCGTCGCCGCGCGCCGGCTCACCCAGTCGGTGGTGCTGCGCCAGTGGGGGCTCTCCGCCCAATTGACCGAGCACGCCGTGCTGCTGGTCTCGGAGCTGGTGGGCAATGCCGTGCGGCACACCGGGGCGCGCTCCTTCGGGCTGCGGATGCGGCGGCGGCGCGGCTGGCTGCGGATAGAGATCCGCGACCCCTCGCGGGGGCTGCCCTGCCTGATGCCCGTGCACGAGCTCGACACGAGCGGACGCGGGCTGTTCCTCGTGGACAAGCTCTCGGACCGCTGGGGGGTCGACCTGCTGGCGCGCGGCAAGACGACCTGGTTCGAGATCCGGGTCGCCGACCGCTGAGCCGGGCGCGGGCCGGGCCCGGATACACGAAGAGGCCCCGGGCGTCGTGGACGACGGCGGGGGCCTCTTCGTGGGTGCGCCGCGGAGAATTGGGGTGTTCCGCGGCGGCAAGACGACCTGGCCCGGGTCAATGGGGGTCGTGGCGTCGACTATGACAGACCCGGCCCACGGACGCCAAAGAATCTATCGGGTCAGATTCGGGCAATACTGGAAAGACCGCTCGCCAATCAAAGGTGAGGTGCAACACGCGCCTTACATTCGATGAATGATCCAGCGGAATCTCTTATTTCTATGCACTTCCCATGCAATCTTTTCCCACCGTACTCACCCGTAGAGACGCGCTCCGTAGGCGCCGTGGGGCACCTGCGCGCCGGGGGTGCGCGCCGGTGCTTGCGGGGCCGCGCCCCCTGAGGTGTCATGTCCCTGCCGCCGGTCACGCGGGCCGGCGCGCACCGGACCGGGAGCCCGCCTTGGAAGAGACCCCCACACCCGCCGTCCCGTACCCGCCCACGCACTGGATCCCGGCCGACCCCGCCAACTACACGGTCTCCGCCCGCCCGGAGTCGTACCCGGTCGACTTCGTCGTGGTCCATGTGACCGAGGAGACGTTCCCCGACGCGAGGCGGATCTTCCAGAACCCCCGGGCGAAGGTCTCCGCGCACTACATGGTCGCCTCCGCCGACGGCTACATCGGGCAGTTCGTCCGGGAGAAGGACATCGCCTGGCACGCCGGGAACTGGAACTACAACACGCGCAGCATCGGCATCGAGCACGAGGGCTGGACCGACCGGCCGGAATACTTCACGGACGCCCTCTACCGCTCCTCCGCGCGGCTGACGGCCGCCCTCTGCGCCCGGTACGGCATTCCCCGGACCCGGGAGCGCATCCTCGGCCATATCGAGGTGCCCGGCGCCACCCACACCGACCCCGGTCCGCACTGGGACTGGAACCGCTATATGAGGCTGGTGATCGCGGGCGGCTAATCTGTGCCGGTCACACCAGCACACACGCACCCAAGGGGAGGCCCGCATGGCCGACACGATCGACATAGAGGCGGCACGGACGGCTTTCGAGCGGTTCGACGCGGACGGCGACGGCATGATCTCGGCCGCCGAGTACAAGAGCGCGATGGCTCAGCTCGGCGACTTCCAGGTCACCGAGACCGTGGCGCAGGCCATCATCAACAAGAAGGACGGCAACGGCGACGGCCTGCTGTCCTTCGAGGAGTTCTGGGCGTCCTTCAGCCGCTGATCCCCGCCGCGCGGGCCGGCACCGGGTCAGCGCCAGTTTCGCCGCTGCGCGCTGGCCCGCCGCCGGCGGTCGTTGCACAGCAGGCACCTCCCCCAGCCCGGCGGCAGCGGGTCGGCCTTGTCGCCGTACAGGGGGTCCACGGCGCCGCGGGGGTGCTCCGCGCAGCCCGTCGCGCCCGTCCCCGCGCCCAGGGCGTTGGCCGCGGTCAGGGCGCGGCGCAGGGCGTCCACGAGCTGGTCGGCCTCGTGGGCCGCGGGTGCGGCGTCGAGAGAGAAGGCGATGTCCGAGGCGGTGTTGAGCGCGCTCTGGAGTTCGCGCAGGTCTGCGTAACTCATGCTCGTGAGCCTACGCGCCACCACTGACAACACGGCCGCCTGAGGCCGGTGCCCCGCCCCCGGGCCCGCACGGCTCAGGCGGGGCCGATCTTCCATCTCCGGTCGGCCGGGGCGGCGCCGGCGTCCCGCGCCTCCCTCACCCCTTCGCCCACGGCGTCCCGGGCGCCGCCGGACCGGTGGGAGACCTGCTCCCAGATCCGTCCGCCCGACTGGGAGACGATCTTCCGCTCGCCGGCCCGGCCGGTCGGAGCGGTGCGGAATCTCTGTTCCGGTGTGTCGGCGTCGCACAGCGCGGTGACGAAGAGGGAGCCCTGCTTGTCGATGCACCGGTAGGGCTCGGCCACCGAGGAGAACTGGTGGGTGGCGGAGCTGTAGATCCACAACTGGCGGGCCGCGGGGGCGGCGCCGCACGGCTGGAGCGCCACGAGCCAGGGCCGGTCGGCGCCCCGGGGGTCGCGGTAGCCGGACCCTTCGGCCGTGAGGCAGCCGCCGAAGGCGCTGCTGTGGATCCGGAGGGTGTCGTCGGGGGCGTCGGAGGCGGTGGCGGCCGGGGCGGCGAGGCCGAGGGCGGCGACGGCTCCGAGGGCGGCGGTGACACGTGCGGGACGGCGCATGGCGGTGCTCCTCCTGGGCTGCGGGAAAAGAGGGCGCCGACACTACTGACGGCGCCCGTCCGCTGACATGCCGTTTCCGGACACGATGATCTCCTCTTCCCCGGCCCGGGTCCGGAAGGCGCGGGCAGCCGCCGGGCCGTGCGCGGCGGCGGGCTTCCGGAACCGCCGCACGCCGCGGCGGCCGTGTCATTTCCGGCCGCCATGACGGCGGCCGCTCCGTCCCTCCCCGGCCGCCCGCCGCCGCCGAACGGGACGATCGCCTTCCCTGCCCGGCAGAGGCTTCCCTTGGAGCCGGCAGCCGCACCCCAAGGGAAGGCGCGGGTGTCGGCGCCGGTGGCCCTGGGCGGCACACCCCCGCTGATGACCTGGAAGAAGGGGGTGACGACCCGCCCAACCTGACTGATCGTCAGCTCTCTGCACGAGGAGAGTCCTCGGGTCCGGCGGCCGGTCCCGGGCGCGGCGACGCCGGCCCGCAGGCCGCGTGTACCGCTATGCGGACCGCGGTCTTTCGTCAACGGACGGGTTCCGGCCAACTTGGCGACGCACTCCTGACACGTACATGCCTGCGATGGCACTCTTCCCTCCACCGACGCACGGCTTCCCCACGGCACCACGGCCGGGCGTCGCCTTTCGCATATCGGCCCTTCCGTCTCGCTTTCCGCACAGCTGTCGCGTTGTGGACCCCCCACACCCGCACACCCCGTACCCCACCACTTCTACATGTTCTGCCTCGCTCTGCCCGGGCGGCCAGCCGCCGCCCGGTCGCCCCGGCCACGCCCACCGTGGCCACCGCAGAAGGAGTCAGCGTGAGACCCACCCCCCCTCAGCGTGCCGTCGCCACCGGCGCGCTGGTCGCCGTCACGGCGATGCTCGCCGTCGGCCTGCAGACCGGTTCCGCCACCGCCGGCAGCGACGCCGCCCCCCGGCAGACGACCGCCAAGCCGGACCCCGGGGCCCTGCCCCTGAAGCTCACCCCCGCGCAGCGCGCCGAGCTGATACGCGACGCCGACGCGGCCAAGGCGCAAACCGCACGGGACCTCGGCCTCGGCGCCAAGGAGAAGCTGGTCGTCCGGGACGTCGTCAAGGACGCCAACGGCACGACCCACACCCGCTACGAGCGGACCTACGACGGCCTGCCGGTCCTCGGCGGCGACCTCGTGGTCGACGCGACCAAGGGCGGCACGGTCAAGACCGTCGCCAAGGCCAGCAAGGCCCGCATGGCGCTGTCGACGACCAGCGCCTCCTTCGCGGCCGCCACCGCCGAGCGGGACGCGGTGAAGGCCGCCAACGCGCAGGGCTCCAAGGCCACCAAGGCCGAGCGGGCGCCCCGCAAGGTCGTCTGGGCGGCGAACGGCACCCCCGTCCTCGCCTACGAGACCGTGGTCGGCGGCCTCCAGCACGACGGCACGCCCAACGAGCTGCACGTCATCACGGACGCGAAAACCGGCAAGAAGCTCTTCGAGTTCCAGGGCGTCCAGCAGGGCACCGGCAACAGCCAGTACAGCGGCCAGGTGACCATCGGCACGAGCAAGTCGGGCAGCAGCTTCCAGCTCAACGACACCTCGCGCGGCAGCCACAAGACGTACAACCTCAACAAGGGCACGTCCGGCACCGGCACGCTCTTCGCCGACGCCGACGACACCTGGGGCAACGGCTCCACCTCCGACGCCGCCACCGCCGGCGTCGACGCGCACTACGGGGCCCAGCTCACCTGGGACTACTACAAGAACGTCCACGGCCGCAACGGCATCAAGGGCGACGGCGTCGGCGCGTACAGCCGGGTCCACTACGGCAACAACTACGTCAACGCCTTCTGGTCCGACTCCTGCTTCTGCATGACGTACGGCGACGGCTCGGGCAACGCCAAGCCGCTGACGTCGATCGACGTGGCCGCGCACGAGATGACGCACGGCGTCACCTCCAACACCGCCAAGCTCGTCTACAGCGGTGAGTCCGGCGGCCTGAACGAGGCGACCTCCGACATCTTCGCCGCCGCCGTCGAGTTCTGGGCCGCCAACCCCTCCGACAAGGGCGACTACCTGGTCGGCGAGAAGATCGACATCCGGGGCAACGGCACCCCGCTGCGCTACATGGACAAGCCCAGCAAGGACGGCCAGTCCAAGGACAGCTGGTACTCCGGCCTCGGCGGCATCGACGTGCACTACTCGTCCGGCCCGGCCAACCACTGGTTCTACCTGGCGTCCGAGGGCAGCGGCCAGAAGGAGATCAACGGGGTCAAGTACGACTCCCCGACCTCCGACGGGCAGCCGGTCACCGCGATCGGCCGGGACAACGCCGCGAAGATCTGGTTCAAGGCGCTGAGCCAGCGCATGCAGTCCAACACCAACTACGCGGGCGCCCGGGACGCGACGCTGTGGGCCGCCGGTGAGCTCTTCGGCGTCGGCAGCGAGACGTACAACAACACGGCCAACGCCTGGGCCGCCATCAACGTCGGCAGCCGGCTCTCCAGCGGTGTCTCGGTCACCAGCCCCGGCGACCAGACCACCCTCGTCAACACGGCCGTCAGCCTGCAGGTCAAGGCGTCCAGCTCCACCACGGGCTCCCTGACCTACTCTGCCACCGGCCTGCCCGCCGGCCTGTCGATCAACTCCTCGACCGGTCTGATCACCGGCACCCCGGCCACCACCGGCACCAGCACGGTGACCGTGACGGTCAAGGACGCCGGCGGCAAGACGGGCACCGCGACCTTCAAGTGGACCGTGAACGCCACGGGCGGCGGCTCGGTCTTCGAGAACGCCACCCCGGTGGCGATCCCCGACGCGGGCAGCGCCGTCACCTCACCGATCGTCGTGACCCGCAGCGGCAACGGCTCCCCGTCTCTCAAGGTCGACGTGGACATCACGCACAGCTACCGCGGTGACCTGAAGATCGACCTGGTGGCCCCGGACGGCAAGACCTGGCCGCTGAAGGCGTCGGACGCCTGGGACTCGGCGGCGGACGTGAAGACGGCGTACACCGTCGACGCCTCCGCGGTCTCCGCGAGCGGCACCTGGAAGCTGCAGGTCCAGGACGTCTACTCCAGCGACACCGGCAAGGTGAACAGCTGGAAGCTGACCTTCTGATCCTCTTCTGAGCACGCCCTCTCTGTTCCGGACGCCGTCCGGGGTGAGCCCGACTCCCCCGGACGGCGTCCTTCACGCGTGCCTCAGCGCAGCAGCACCCCGGCGCCCTCGCCCGTGGCCTCCGAGGGCAGCGTCACCAGGCCCATCTCCGCGCAGCCGGCCAGGAGCCGGTGGGCGGGGAGGATGCGGACGGTGTAGCCGAAGGGGCCCGCGCGGTCCAGGGTCAGCGGGCCCTCGTAGAGGCGGCGGCCGTCGAGAGCCGGGGCCCCGGTCGGCTTCAGGGGGAAGGTGGTCGTCCGGCTGAGCCGGTCGGTGGGGTCGACGCGGCCGGCGACGGCCTGCACCTCGACGTCCGCCGGGTCCAGCGTGCCCAGGCTGACGCTCACCCGCAGCGAGACGGTGGAGCCCAGCTCCGCGGTGCCGTTCAGCGTGGTGTCGGACACGGCCTCCACATGGTCCACGGCGACGCCCGGCCACGCGTCGCGCACCCGGCGCTTCCAGGCGGCCAGCTCCCGCGCCGCCTCCGGGTTCAGGGCCCGCTGCGCCTCGGCGGCGGGGCCGTAGAGCCGCTCCACATACTCGCGCACCATGCGCCCGGCGAGCACCTTCGGTCCCAGGGTGGCGAGCGTGCGGCGGACCATCTCGATCCACCGCCCGGGCAGCCCGCCCGCCGCGCGGTCGTAGAAGCGCGGCGCGACCCGCTCCTCCAGCAGGTCGTACAGGGCGGCGGCCTCCAGGTCGTCGCGCCGGTTCTCGTCCGTGGACGTGCCGTCGGCGGTGGGAATGGCCCAGCCGAAGTCGGGCTCGAACCATTCGTCCCACCAGCCGTCGAGCACGGAGAGGTTGAGACAGCCGTTGAGCGCGGCCTTCATCCCGGAGGTGCCGCACGCCTCCAGCGGGCGCAGCGGGTTGTTGAGCCAGACGTCGCAGCCGGGGTAGAGCTTCTGGGCCATGGCCATGCCGTAGTCCGGGAGGAAGACGACGCGGTGCCGGACGCGCGGGTCGTCGGTGAAGCGGACGAGCTCCTGGACCAGGCGCTTGCCGCTGTCGTCCGCCGGGTGGGCCTTGCCCGCGACGACGATCTGGACCGGCCGCTCGGGGTGGAGCAGCAGCCGCGTGAGCCGGTCGCGGTCGCGGAGCATGAGGGTGAGGCGCTTGTAGGAGGGGACGCGGCGGGCGAAGCCGATGGTGAGGACGTCGGGGTCCAGGACGCCGTCGATCCAGCCGAGCTCGGCGCTGCCCGCGCCGCGCTCCCGCCAGGAGGCGCGCAGCCGGGCCCGGACCTCTTCGACCAGCTGTTCGCGCAGGGTGCGCCGCAGTTCCCAGACGGCGGCGTCGGAGATGTCGGCGACGGCGTCCCAGCGCTGGGAGCCGCCGACGGTCAGGGCGTCCTCGGCGCGGCCGGCGCCGATCTGCCGGGCGCCCAGGCGCAGCACCTCGGGGGCGACCCAGGTGGGGGCGTGGACGCCGTTGGTGACGGAGGTGATGGGGACCTCCTCGGCGTCGAAGCCGGGCCACAGGCCGGCGAACATCTGCCGGCTGACCTGGCCGTGGAGGGTGGAGACGCCGTTGGCGCGCTGGGCCAGGCGCAGGCCCATGGCGGCCATGTTGAAGAGGTTGGGCTCGCCGCCGGGGTAGGTCTCCAGGCCCAGTTCGAGGACGCGTTCGACGTCGATGCCGGGCAGTTCCCCGGTGGGGCCGAAGTGGCGGGCGACCAGATCGCGCTCGAAGCGGTCGATGCCGGCCGGCACGGGGGTGTGGGTGGTGAAGACGGCGCCGGCGCGCACGGACTCCAGGGCGGCGTCGAACTCCATGCCCTGCTCGACGTGTTCGCGGATGCGCTCCAGGCCGAGGAAGCCGGCGTGGCCCTCGTTGGTGTGGAAGACCTCGGGTTCGGGGTGGCCGGTCAGCCGGCAGTAGGTGCGCACGGCGCGGACGCCGCCGATGCCCAGGAGCATCTCCTGGAGCAGCCGGTGTTCGCCGCCGCCGCCGTAGAGCCGGTCGGTGACCTCGCGCTCGCCGGGGGCGTTCTCCTCGACGTCGGAGTCCAGGAGCAGCAGGGGCACCCGGCCGACCCGGGCCTGCCAGACGTAGGCGCGCAGGGAGCGGCCGCCGGGGAGGGCGAGGGCGATCCGGCTGGGGGTGCCGTCGGGCTCGCGGAGCAGGGACAGCGGCAGCTCGTTGGGGTCGAGCAGGGGGTAGTGCTCCTGCTGCCAGCCCTCGCGGGAGAGGGACTGGCGGAAGTAGCCGTGGCGGTAGAGCAGGCCGACCCCGATGAGGGGGACGCCGAGGTCGCTGGCGGACTTGAGGTGGTCGCCCGCGAGGATGCCGAGGCCGCCGCTGTACTGCGGGAGGGCGGCGGTGATGCCGAACTCGGGGGAGAAGTAGGCGACGGCGGCGGGCAGCCCCGCGGGCTGTTCCTGGTACCAGCGCCGGCCGGTCAGATAGTCGTGCAGGTCATCGGAGGCCGCGGCCAGCCTGCGCAGGAAGCGGCGGTCCTCGGCGAGGGCGTCCAGCCGGGCGGCGGGCACGGCGCCGAGCAGGCGCAGCGGGTCACCGGCGGCGGCCCGCCAGCCCTCGGGGTCGACGGCCTGGAAGAGTTCGCGGGTCTCGGGGTGCCAGGACCAGCGCAGGTTGCGCGCCAGCTCGCTGAGCGGTCGTAGGGATTCCGGAAGGACGGGGCGCACGCTGAATCGACGAATGGCCTTCACCCCCACGACGGTAGCGGCGCGGGGCCGCTGGTTTTTGCCGGTTCGCGGCAACTGCCTGTCCCTGGCAGGGGCAGGCGGGGAGTGCGCCCCCTGGGGTTGACTGGGGACATGGAGACGACGGGTGAGTTGGGGGAATTCCTTCGGACACGCCGGGCGCGGCTGCAACCGGAGGACGTGGGCCTGGTGGCGTACGGCGCACGCCGGCGCGTGCCGGGGCTGCGGCGGGAGGAGCTGGCGCAGCTGGCCGGGGTGAGCGTCGCGTACTACACGCGGCTGGAGCAGGGGCAGTCGGGCAACGCCTCGGACGGGGTCCTGGACGCCCTGGCGCGGGCGCTGCGGCTGACGCCGGACGAGCACGCGCACCTGCGGAACCTGGCCCGGCCGGGCCGGGCGGCGCGGCGGCCCGCGGCCCGGGCGCAGAGCGCGGGCCCGGGGGTACGGCAGCTGGTGGCGGCCCTGGGCGTGCCGGCCGCCGTGCTGGACCTGCGCTACGACGTGCTGGCCTGGAACCCCCTCGGACACGCGCTGCTTGCGGGCCACCTGGACGCGGCGGCGCCGGGCCGGCCGGACGGGCGTCCCAACACCCAGCGGCTGCTGTTCCTGGACGGCCACGCGCGGGAGCTGTACCCGCGGTGGGAGGAGGAGGCCCGGCGGGCGGTCTCCGCGCTGCGGCTGGCGGCCGGCGAGCATCCGGAGGACCGGCGGTTGGCGGAGCTGATCGGCGAACTGACCATGCGGAGCGAGGAGTTCGCGGCGCTGTGGTCACGGCACCCGGTGCGGGCGTGCACGTCGGGCACGAAGGAGTTCCATCACCCGCTGGTGGGGTCGATGACGCTGGAGTTCGAGATGATGCGGCTGCCGGACACGGGCGGCCAGGGGCTGCTGGCGTTCAGCGCGGAGCCGGGGTCTCCTTCGGAGGCGGCGCTGAGCCTGCTGGCGGCAGCCGGTGGCCTGGGCGGCCGGCCGGAGGGTGCACCACCGCTGCGCGGCGGTGTCCTCAAGCGCCGGACGGGCTGATTTCAGCCCGTCTGGGGGCACCTCCCAGCGGTAGCTGGGGGAGCTTGAGGACGCGCCCGCAGGGCGCTCGCCGCCGCAGGCGGCACCTACGGACGCGCCGTAGGCGGCAACGCTCGCCGCCGCAGGCGGCGACTACGGACGCGCCGCAGGCGGCTACCGCATCAAGGGGAGGCAGAAATACGCCGCGCCTACATCACGGTCTCTGCCGGCCGCACGGCCCTACGGTCTTCTACGGCCGCGTCGGCGGGTCGTTACCCCGTCCGGGCGCCGCTTACCCGCTTTTCGCGCATTGCACACGATCGGCCCAACGAGGAGACTTCATACGGGTGACGGGGTGCCGACCGTCCTCCCCACACGGTGCCACCGTAACTACGCACCGGTAGTTCCTCCGGGGCGGGCATGCCCGGCCGGGACCGGTGGGAAAGCTCAACCGGTATGCAGGGAAGTCAGATCTCCACCGCCCCGTTCCCGCCTCCGCCCCTTCCGCAATTCTTCCGCGCCCACCCGGGTGAACGGGGGCGTAAGCCGTCATGCCCGCACCCAGCCGACCTCGGGCGGAGCGGATAGAAAGAGCAGAACCCTCAGTTCCCCCAGATCTCCCAGCTCACGCAGCTCACCCAGTTCCGCCGGCTCTCCCCCGATTCCGTCGACTCCCCAGGTGATCCCATGATCGGTCGTATCCCCGTCCTGGACCTCGGCCCGCTCGTGGACTGCGGCCGCAGGCCCGTCAAGGCCGTGGCCGGCGAGACCTTCCAGGTCACCGCCACGGTCTTCCGCGAGGGCCACGACGCCCTGGGCGCCAATGTGGTGCTGCGCGATCCGGCGGGCCGCTGCGGCCCGTGGACCCCGATGCGCGAGCTGGAGCCGGGCACCGACCGCTGGGGCGCGGAGGTCACCCCGGACGCCGAGGGCCGCTGGACGTACACGGTGGAGGCGTGGGGCGACCCGGTGGCCACCTGGCGGCACGCCGCCCGGATCAAGGTTCCGGCGGCCAATGACGCCGGGGACACCGAACTGGTCCTCCAGGAGGGCGCCCTGCTGCACGAGCGGGCCGCCGCCGGGGTGCCGAAGAAGGAGGGCCGGGAGGCGGTGCTGGCCGCGGTCGACGCGCTGCGGGACACCGCGCGCCCGGTCGCCGTCCGGCTCGCCGCGGCGCTGACCCCGCAGGTCACCGCGGCGCTCGCCGCCCACCCCCTGCGGGAGCTGGTCACCGTCAGCCGGCCGGTGCCGGTGCTCGTGGAGCGCGAGCGGGCGCTCTTCGGCTCCTGGTACGAGCTGTTCCCGCGCTCCGAGGGCGCGGTCGTGGCCCGGGGGGAGCCGCCGGTGAGCGGGACGTTCCGCACGGCGGCCCGGCGGCTGCCGGCCGTGGCGGCGATGGGCTTCGACGTGGTCTACCTGCCCCCGGTGCACCCCATCGGCACCGCCTACCGCAAGGGCCCGAACAACCGCCTCACCGCGGGCCCGCACGACGTGGGCAGCCCCTGGGCGATCGGCTCCGCCGACGGCGGGCACGACGCGATCCACCCGGACCTCGGCACCTTCGAGGACTTCGACCACTTCGTGGCTCGGGCCCGCGAGCTGCGCATGGAGGTCGCGCTCGACTTCGCGCTCCAGTGCTCCCCGGACCACCCCTGGGTGAGCAAGCACCCCGAGTGGTTCCACCACCGGGCGGACGGCTCCATCGCGTACGCCGAGAACCCGCCGAAGAAGTACCAGGACATCTACCCCCTGGCCTTCGACGCGGACTTCGACGGCATCGTCCGCGAGACCCTGCGGGTGCTGCGCCTGTGGATGGCGCACGGTGTGCGGATCTTCCGGGTCGACAACCCCCACACCAAGCCGGTGGTCTTCTGGGAGAAGGTCATCGCCGAGATCGGCCGCACCGACCCCGACGTGGTGTTCCTCGCCGAGGCGTTCACCCGCCCCGCGATGATGCGCACTCTGGGCGCGATCGGCTTCCAGCAGTCGTACACCTACTTCACCTGGCGTACGGGCAAACAGGAGCTCACCGACTACCTCACCGAGCTCTCGGGGGAGGCGGCCTCCTGCATGCGGCCCAACTTCTTCGTCAACACCCCCGACATCCTGCACGCCTATCTCCAGCACGGCGGCCGGGCGGCCTTCGAGATCAGGGCGGTGCTCGCGGCGACCCTCTCCCCCTCCTGGGGCGTCTACGCCGGTTACGAACTCTGCGAGAGCACCGCCGTGCAGGAGGGCAGCGAGGAATACGCCGATTCCGAGAAGTACGAGCTGCGCCCGCGGGACTGGGAGGCGGCGCAGCGCGAAGGGCACGGCATCGCGCCGCTGATCACGGCTCTCAACCGGTTGCGCCGGCGCCAGCCCGCGCTGCGGCGGCTGCGCAACCTGCGTTTCCATTACGCCGACAACGACGCCGTTATCGCCTATTCCAAACGGTCGGGCGCCTCGTGCGTCCTCACGGTCGTCAACCTCGACCCCCACCACACCCAGGAGGCCACGGTCTCGTTGGACATGCCGGAACTCGGCCTCGATTGGCACGAGTCCGTCCCGGTGCGCGACGAGCTCACCGGAGAGACCTATCACTGGGGCAGGGACAACTATGTGCGCCTCGAGCCGGGCCGTTCTCTCGCGCCCGCGCACGTGTTCTCGCTGCGACCGTCCTCACCGATCGGAGGGTCACCCACACCATGATCGTCAATGAGCCCGTCCACGACACGTTCGAGGACACCCCCGCCAAGGACCTGGATCCCGACTGGTTCAAACGCGCCGTCTTCTACGAGGTGCTCGTCCGGTCCTTCCAGGACAGCGACGGCGACGGCGTCGGCGACCTCAAGGGCCTGACGGCCAAGCTGGACTACCTGCAATGGCTGGGCGTCGACTGCCTGTGGCTGCCGCCGTTCTTCCAGTCGCCGCTGCGCGACGGCGGGTACGACGTCTCCGACTACACGTCGGTGCTCCCGGAGTTCGGCGACCTCGCGGACTTCGTGGAGTTCGTGGACGCGGCGCATCAGCGTGGCATGCGCGTCATCATCGACTTTGTCATGAACCATACGAGCGATCAGCACGACTGGTTCCAGCAGTCGCGCTCCGACCCCGACGGCCCCTACGGCGACTACTACGTCTGGGCCGACGACGACAAGCAGTACCAGGACGCCCGGATCATCTTCGTGGACACCGAGTCCTCGAACTGGACGTTCGACCCGGTGCGCAAGCAGTACTACTGGCACCGGTTCTTCTCCCACCAGCCGGATCTCAACTACGAGAACCCGGCCGTGCAGGAGGAGATCCTGGGCGCGCTGCGGTTCTGGCTGGACCTCGGCATCGACGGCTTCCGGCTCGACGCGGTGCCGTACCTCTTCGCCGAGGAGGGCACCAACTGCGAGAACCTCCCGCGCAGCCACCAATTCCTCAAGCGGGTACGGGCCGAGATCGACGCCCACTACCCCGACACGGTGCTGCTGGCCGAGGCCAATCAGTGGCCGGAGGACGTGGTCGACTACTTCGGCGACTACGCCACGGGCGGCGACGAATGCCATATGGCGTTCCACTTCCCCGTGATGCCGCGCATCTTCATGGCCGTCCGGCGGGAATCCCGCTACCCGGTCTCGGAAATCCTGGCCAAGACCCCGGCCATTCCGACGCGCTGCCAGTGGGGCGTCTTCCTGCGCAACCACGACGAGCTCACCCTCGAAATGGTCACGGACGAAGAGCGCGACTACATGTACGCGGAGTACGCCAAGGACCCGCGGATGCGCGCCAACATCGGCATCCGGCGACGGCTGGCGCCCCTGCTCGACAACGACCGCAATCAGATCGAGCTGTTCACCGCGCTGCTGCTGTCGCTGCCCGGTTCGCCGATCCTGTACTACGGCGACGAGATCGGCATGGGCGACAACATCTGGCTCGGCGACCGCGACGGGGTGCGCACCCCCATGCAGTGGACGCCCGACCGCAACGCCGGGTTCTCCTCCTGCGACCCGGGCCGGCTGTACCTGCCCACCATCATGGACCCGGTCTACGGCTACCAGGTCACCAACGTCGAGGCGGCCATGAGCAGCCCCTCCTCGCTGCTGCACTGGACCCGCCGGATGATCGAGATCCGGAAGCAGAACCCCGCCTTCGGACTCGGCTCGTACACCGAGCTGCCCTCCAGCAACCCCGCGGTCCTCGCCTTCCTGCGAGAGGTGCGGGTGCCGGGGCAGCGCGACGACGACCTCGTCCTGTGCGTGAACAATTTCTCGCGCTTCGCACAACCGACCGAGCTGGACCTCCGGGAGTTCAACGGCCGCCACCCGGTCGAGCTCATCGGCGGCGTCCGGTTCCCGGCCATCGGCGAGCTGCCGTATCTGCTCACGCTGGCCGGCCACGGCTTCTACTGGTTCCGGCTGCGCCACAGCGCACCACCGCCTCCAGGCCACTGAAGCCCGATCCCGTGCGCGTCCCGATCGGCCGCGCACGGGCGGTTTTCCCCCGCGAACCCTGGGAACCCTCCCTACTACGCACGGGCCGGGCCGACCAGATCGATACCGCTCGATTCCGCCGCAGGGCCACGAGGCCGCACGCACCGCACGCATCGCACGCACCGTTTGCAGGGGCCGCAGGGCTGACCGTACGGACGATCCTCGCCCGACACGTCCCGCACCGCGCACCGGTCAAAGCCGCAATCCGGGACACTTTGCCCTACCTGTCGTGTGCCCGGGGAAAGGACGCGACGCCATGTCGGACGCTGCACCGTCCCGCCGGGGGACCACCCGCCGGGGGACGCCCCCCGGACCACTGCTGTCGTCGGTCCGTGCCGCCGCGGCCACCGCCGCGCCACGGGCGGACGCCGCCGACGCGGGGCTGCTCGGTTCCCTGGTGCCGCTGCTCGCCGAGTGGCTGCCGCGCCAGCGCTGGTTCGCGGGCAAGGGCCGCCCGATCACCGGTTTCACCCTCGTCTCGGCCACCGAGCTGCTCCCCCACCCCACCGGCGCCACCACCCCCGGCCTGCTCCACCTGCTCGTGCGGGCCCACCAGCCCGGCTCCGCCGCCGCGGTGCACCCGGCGGAGGCGGCCGGCCCGGCCGGCCCGGTCGTGCATCCCGGCACCGACGACTGCTACCAGCTCCTCCTCGGCGTCCAGGAGGTCCTGCCCCCGCACCTGGCGCCCGCCCTCATCGGCCGGCCCGCCGGCGGCCCGCTGCACGGCCGCACCGTCTTCGAGGGGCTCGCCGACCCCCGGCTCGCCGCCCTGCTCCTGGAGCGGCTGCGGGTGCCCGGCCGGCTCGGGCCGCTGCGCTTCACCCGCGAGGAGGGCGTCACCATCTCCGCCGGGCTGGTGCCCCGGCTGCTCGGCACCGAGCAGTCCAACTCCTCCGTCGTCTACGGCGAAACGTACATCCTCAAGCTCTTCCGCCGCGTCTGCCCCGGCACCAACCCCGACCTCGAACTCCCCCGCGCCCTCGCCGGCACCGGCTGCGCCCGGGTCCCCGCCCCCGCCGCCTGGTTCGAGGCCGACGCCCCCGGCCGGCCGGGCGCCGAAGCGCTCCCCATGACGCTCGGCGTGCTCCAGCCCTACCTCCCCGGCTCCGCCGACGGCTGGCAGCTGGCCCTGAGCGCCCTGGCCGTCCGCGCCGACTTCACGGCCTCCGCGCGCGCCCTCGGCCACGCCACGGCCGAGGTGCACGCCGCCCTGGCCGAGGCGCTGCCCACCCTCGTCCTGCGCCGGCCCCAGCTCGAACACCTCACCACCGCCATGACCCGGCGCCTGGACGCCGCCGCCGACGCCGTGCCCGCCCTGCGCCCCTACCGGGCCGCGCTGCGCGCCACGTACGAGGAGCTCGCCGCCCTCGGCCGGGCCGGGCGCACCTGGCGCGCCCAGCGCATCCACGGCGATCTGCACCTGGGGCAGGCGCTGCGCACGGCCGAGGACGGCCGGTGGGCCCTGATCGACTTCGAGGGCGAGCCGGCCCGCCCGCTGGCCGAGCGCTGCCGCCCGCAGCCCACCGCCCGGGACGT
Organism: Streptomyces sp. NPDC046215; assembly: GCF_040646215.1. Classification (NCBI taxonomy): domain Bacteria; kingdom Bacillati; phylum Actinomycetota; class Actinomycetes; order Kitasatosporales; family Streptomycetaceae; genus Streptomyces; species Streptomyces sp. NPDC046215. The sequence continues at coordinate 54,517 of NZ_JBEYZW010000044.1, forward strand.
GGCGGGCATGCTGCGCTCCTTCGACTACGCGGCCGCGGTCGGCCGGGCCGGCGGCACCACCTGGTCCGAGCGGGCCCGGGCGGCGTTCTGCGAGGGGTACGGAAGCGTCCACGGCGACCCGCGCGAGGAGCCGCAACTGCTGCGCGCCCACGAGACGGACAAGGCCGTCTACGAGGTGCTCTACGAGGCCCGGCACCGGCCGGACTGGCTGCCGGTCCCGATGTCCGCGATCCGGCGGCTCGCCGGTGTCCCGGCGGGCACGGACGTCCCCGGCCCGGACGGCCCCGGCCCGCCGGGCGGGAGCCCCTCGTGAGCCGCCGATCCGCTGCACCGACCACTCCCCCGGCACCCGGCCGGGGGAATCCGAGGAGGACCGCCCCGTGACCGCTCGCCCGCCGTCCAGCCGACCGTCCCACGACCCTGGGGGCGACCGCCCCGGCGGCCCGGGCGGGATCCCGGCCACCTTCCTGCCGGCCTCGGCCCGCCCCGGTGCGTCCCCGGCGCCCGACCCCTCCCCGGACCCGCCCAGCGCCCCGCCCGCCGCCCCGTCCTCAGCTCCACCGTCACCCGCCGCGCCGCCGCCCGCGGCCGCGGCACCCGCAGCGCCCCCGGCGGACGGGCCGGCCGCCCCGGCCACCGCTCCCCGGCCGCAGCCCGCCGCCCGCCGGGGGGTGCGGCCCGCCGAGCCGCTGGGTCCCGAGGAGCGGCAGCGGCTGCTGCACGGCGCGCACCACGACCCGCACGCGCTGCTGGGCGCGCACCCGGTGCCGGGCGGGGTGGCGTTCCGGGCGCTGCGGCCGTTCGCCCGGTCGGTGGAGGTCAGCGCGAAGGGGCTGCGGGCGGAGCTGTACGACGAGGGGGACGGGCTGTTCGCGGGCGTCCTGCCGCTGCGGGAGATCCCCGACTACCGCCTCCTGGTGACGTACGAGGACGCCGAGCTGGAGGTGCACGACGCCTACCGCTTCCTGCCCGCCGTCGGCGATCTCGACCTGCACCTGATCTCCGAGGGCCGGCACGAGGAGCTGTGGCAGGCGCTCGGCGCGATGCCGATGGTGCACGAGGGGGTGGCGGGGACCAGGTTCACCGTGTGGGCGCCGAACGCGCAGGGCGTGCGGGTCGTCGGTGACTTCAATTACTGGGACGGCACCGGCTGCCCGATGCGCTCGCTGGGCGGATCGGGGGTGTGGGAGCTGTTCCTGCCGGACGTCGGCGAGGGCGCGCTGTACAAGTTCCAGCTGACCCGGCCCGACGGCTCGCACACGCTGCGCGCCGACCCGATGGCGCGGCGCACCGAGGTGCCGCCGGCCAACGCGTCGATCGTGCACGCGTCGTACCACCGGTGGCAGGACGAGGAGTGGCTCGCCGCCCGCACCCGGCGGCCCGTGCACGAGTCGCCCTTCTCGGTCTACGAGCTGCACCTGGCGTCATGGCGCCCCGGCTTGACGTACCGTCAGCTAGCTGAGCAATTGCCCGCCTACGTCAAGGACCTGGGGTTCACGCACGTCGAGCTGATGCCGGTCGCCGAGCACCCGTTCGGCGGCTCGTGGGGGTACCAGGTCACCGGCTTCTACGCGCCGACGGCCCGGATGGGCACGCCGGACGACTTCAAGTACCTCGTCGACGCCCTGCACCGGGCGGGGATCGGGGTGCTGATGGACTGGGTGCCGGCGCACTTCCCGCGGGACGACTGGGCGCTGGCGGAGTTCGACGGCCGCCCGCTGTACGAGCACGGGGACCCGCTGCGGGCCGCCCACCCGGACTGGGGCACGCTGGAGTTCGACTACGGGCGCACCGAGGTGCGGAACTTCCTGGTGGCGAACGCCGTCTACTGGTGCCAGGAGTTCCACATCGACGGCCTGCGGGTGGACGCCGTGGCCTCGATGCTCTACCTCGACTACTCCCGCGAGGCGGGCCAGTGGACGCCCAACGCGCACGGCGGGCGGGAGAACCTGGACGCGGTGGCCTTCCTCCAGGAGATGAACGCGACCGTCTACCGGCGCTGCCCCGGCGTCGTCACCATCGCCGAGGAGTCGACCGCCTGGGACGGCGTCACCCGTGCCACACACCACGTGGGCCCCAGCGGCTTCGGCGGTCTCGGCTTCGGGCTGAAGTGGAACATGGGCTGGATGCACGACTCCCTGGTCTACGTCTCCAAGGAGCCGGTGCACCGCAAGTACCACCACGGCGAGATGACGTTCTCCATGATCTACGCGTACAGCGAGAACTACGTGCTGCCGATCTCCCACGACGAGGTGGTGCACGGCAAGCGGGCCCTGGTCTCGAAGATGCCGGGCGACTGGTGGCAGCAGCGCGCCAACCACCGCGCCTACCTGGGCTATATGTGGGCCCACCCGGGCAAGCAACTCCTCTTCATGGGACAGGAGTTCGCCCAGGGCGCGGAGTGGTCCGAGGGGCACGGCCCCGACTGGTGGCTGCTGGACCCCTCCTACTCGGCCGAGGCCGACCACCGGGGCGTCCGCGACCTGGTCCGCGACCTCAACCGGACGTACCGGGCGACGCCGGCGCTGTGGGAGCGGGACACGGCGCCCGAGGGGTTCGAGTGGGTCGAGGGCGACGCGAGCGAGGACAACGTCTTCGCGTTCCTGCGCTTCGACGCGGGCGGCGCTCCCCTGCTGGCGGTCAGCAACTTCTCCCCGGTGGTCCGGCAGGGTTACCCGCTCGGGGTGCCGCCCCGGTTCACCACGTGGCAGGAGGTCCTCAACACCGACGCGGAGCGGTACGGCGGCAGCGGCGTCACCAACCCGGACCCGGTCAAGACGGAGGCCACCCGCAGCCACGGCCGCCCGGCGAGCGTGACGGTCACGCTGCCGCCCCTGGCGACGGTGTGGTTCCGGCCGGCCTGACCCGGCCGCACGCGGCGGCGCCCCGTAACCCTGGTCAGGGGTACGGGGCGCCCCCGCATCACGCCGGGCGTCACAACCCTTACCCGCGCAAAGTAGCGGCCA